>JBGOTX010000111.1:0-6349 GCA_041476705.1 Candidatus Zixiibacteriota bacterium | reverse complement strand
GCTGAGTGCTTCCTCGACACGGTAGAGGCAATTGAGTTCTTTTGCCCGCTCTTGAAGCGACCACAGGAGTTTGTCAATTGGCTTGTCTGAAGAGGTCATTTGAGAATAACTCCTCTGCCGTGCCGTCCATCGACGCGGATAGTAACCGGTTTGGCTGTTCGGACATGCCGGACGTGCGGCGTCGAAGTGATTTCGGGCTGGCTGTTTAACCAGCCCCAGTCGATGATTGCATGTGCGCTCAGGCCAACCGACAGATACGACACTCGGAAACTCGTCAGGTTGTGAAAGAAATGCGAGCCTTGGCTAAAATCGACATTCATTTGCGCCAACGACGCCTCAACAATCGACTTTGCCTGGGAAATCTGGCTCCAGTTGACCGGGATTCCCAACCACGGATCGGAGCTTCCCCATCGTCCAAATCCAATCAACACGCAATGGCGACCCTGTTCTGAAAGTCTTTGGTTAAGCTCCCCGATCTCAGAAACGATGAGGGGAGTAAGCCGGGCCTCGAATGTTTCAGGACGGACATACACTATATCCGTGATGGAGGATAACTCATCGTTGCCCAACGCCCGCTCGGAATATACAACAATGTCGCTCTCGCGAATTGTGGCCACATCAACTTCAATCGTTCCTTCCGCGACCACCATGGGTCGAACCTGAAGAAAACCGATTTGTCCCCGAACGGGGTAGGGCTCATTGTCGACTGTGGCGGCGAATTCAATCTCAACCGGCCCGCCGACGGCATCCTCACATTTTTTCAGAATCGATTTTATCGCCGAGTTAAGCGGAATCTCTTCGGTCACTAGCAGAGGCCAGAAATTGATGAGCCGAGCGCCCCGAGCGGAGGTCCCGGCCACGATCCGATCGTCCTGGGCCACATATGTGGACGCGGCCCACCGAAGAGAGCCGTCGAACTCTGCATCGGCCAACTCAGCGGTGATCAGATACTCCGTCTCGCGCACCGGATCATAAGGAGGCGGCGGACCCATATGCACGGCCCAGAATGTGGTCTGAGTTCGATCCAGTAGATCGCTTGGCGATCCCACCGGTGGATTGGCTTTGGGAAGTGCAGGGGAGTAAGTCCACGCGAGACCACCATCGACAATCGTCTTCCCCAGTCCAAGAGCTAGGTCGACCACACCGTCTTCGGGCTTGGCCGGGGCGAATGCATAGTAGTTGTATGACCTTCCCACGCCCGAAAAATCGGGGTAGAAACGCTGATTGCGTAACTTCCCCACTACTTCCTGAATGATGACGGCCATCTTCTCGTCCGATTCGCCTCTGCCGACGGCTTTCAGGTAGTCGCGCGCTTCTCGGAAGAATGTCGAGGCATAAATGAACTTGATCGCTTCCACCAGCCGCTGAAAGCGATGATCGGTGTCAGGATCGTGATTTGGAATCATCTTGGTCGCATACACGCCGGCGAACGGCTGGTACATAGCATCTTCGAGCATGCTCGAAGACCGGACCGCCAGCGGAGTGTGTGAAGATGAGATGAGGGAGCGAAGATCGCCAACAACTTCTTCGGGCAGATTGGCCTTCTGGAAGGCATGGGCCAAGCGGTCGTCCGGCAGGCCCTGGGCGACAGTCTTGTATAACTGATTGCGCTCCATAAACTGGTCGAAAACATCGGTCGCAATTACGACAAAGCGGGGGATGCCTACCGAAATTTGTTGACGCCAGTTTTCATCTGTGGCGATCTGAGACAGCGTCTGCTTGATGAAAGCCAATCCAGACGCCTTGCCGCCGATTGAGCCAGAACCGATCCGACTCAGCACCTCAGACGAATGCCAGAAATCCCGTTCAAAGCGGGGAAGGCTGTCTGCCGGAACTGAAAATCGTCGTGCGGTCATATTCTTCTCTGTTGGCGGCAGTCGGTTTTACCGGCCGACTACTCATACAAGGTGAAACTCAGCGGTCCCAGTAGCAATAGAAAATACCGCCGTTGGCAAACCGGCGCCACGGCGGTATATTAGAATGTTCTTCGCTTAGTGTCCGGCTATCACACCCAACCGCGATCCCGGCAGGCCTGAGCCACCCGGTCGACCGCGATGACATAGGCCGCGTCGCGCATATATAGCTTGCGCTTTGTGGCTACGTCGCTGACGGCCAAGAACGCTGAGGTCATTTTGACATCCAGCTTGCCAAGGACTTCGTCACGCTCCCAATAGTAGTTCATGTTCGACTGGACCTGTTCGAAGTAACTGCACGTTACGCCGCCGGCGTTGCCCAGGAAATCGGGAATCATGAAGATATTGCGGCGATGGATTTCCTCGTCCGCTTCGGGCGTGGTCGGGCCGTTGGCGCCTTCAGCGATGAGGCGGACCCTTTTGCTCATCTTGCCAACGTTTTCCTTCGTGATCTGGTTTTCCAGCGCGCACGGGAACAGGATGTCGACATCTTGCTCGATCCAGACACCGCCGGGGAGAACCTCGTAGCCGAGATCTTTGGCCTTGCTCTTGTCGATCCCGCCGAACCGGTCGGTGATCTTCATTAATTCGTCGACGTTGATGCCGCTCATCCGGCGGAAGGTGTACGAGGTCTGATCTTTCTGGTCCCACGAAGAGACGCAGATGGCCTTGCCGCCCAGTTTCTGATACAGCATCAGGGCGTACTGGGAGACGTTGCCGAATCCCTGAAACGCGGCCGTGGTATTAGCTACATTAATGTTCTTCTGTTTCAGGGCTTCGCGAACGGTGTAGACTAGGCCAAAGCCAGTGGCCTCGGTCCGGCCGAGTGAGCCGCCCATACCGACCGGCTTGCCGGTGATGAAGCCCGGGTATTTTCCGCCGTGGATGGTTTCGAATTCATCGAGCATCCAGAGCATGTGCTGGGAATTGGTCATGATGTCCGGGGCGGGCACATCGCTGACGTGTCCAACGTTCTTGGCCAGCTGGCGAACCCAACCGCGGCAGATTTGCTCTTGTTCACGGGCCGAAAGATCATGCGGGTCGCAAATGACCCCGCCCTTGCCGCCGCCCAGCGGGATATCGACCACGGAGCACTTCCACGTCATCCACATAGCCAGAGCCCGAACCGTGTCAATGGTCTCCTGAGGGTGAAAACGGATGCCGCCCTTGGACGGTCCACGGGAATCGTTGTGCTGAACTCGGAAGCCGCGAAAGACACGGATCTTACCGTCATCCATACGGACCGGGATCGCAAAATGGAATTCCCGAGTCGGAAAGCGCAGCAGTTCGCGGGTCCCCGAGTCCAGATCGAGGATGCCGGCTACCTTGTCGAATTGCGCTTGCGCCATTTGAAAAGGATTAAAGGATTTGTCTTGCATTATAAGGCCTTCCGTACGTCCTCGGCCACAGTGCTTAGCAGTCGATGGGCGACTTTATTGGTGAATTACATAGTCTCAATTCTATACTCGAACGGTCCCAACTGTCTAATTCACTATTCCCTAAATCGTCATCTTAGTGACTTTTGTCACAGCGTATGTCGTCAAACAATTCAGACACGGTGATAGCTCAAGTTAAGATACACTTTCTCTCATCGCAATCGCTTTCCGATACTCCGTTCTTCTCCGGTTAATGGTTTCTCGTTTGGTTCTCTCCCGTTGCTCTAAGATCGCCGCCTCTCCCCCGCTGTAGACGTCGGCCGGGGTCACGTTGTCGAGCGATTCGTGGTACCGCTGGTGGTTGAAGTACTCGACGAACCGCGCGATCTCGGCGGTGAGTTCCTCCGGGCAGTAGTAGTTATCAAGCAGCAGGATGTTCTTCATCGAGCGGAGATACCGTTCGATCTTCCCCTGCGTCATCGGGTGATACGGTTTGCCCCGGGTGTGAGTGAACCCTTGGTCGGCCAGGTACTGCTTCAGTTCGCCGGAGATGTAGCAGGGCCCATTGTCCGAGAGCAGTCTGGGCCGGTGGTTGACGTAGACATGGTCAACTCCAGGCACAGCGATCGCATCGCCGATAGTCGCTGTGACATCCTCGGCCGACATACCCGAGCAGAGCCGCCAACCGAGGATGTACCGGGAGTAATCGTCCATCACCGTCTGACCTTGAAACGCGGAGCCGTACCAAGAACCGTCTATTGATAATGGCAGGTGAATGTCTCTGTGTGAGAGTAGCAGAAAGAGCCTGAAATGGCAGATCGTAGATGCTCTCGAAAGCGATTCTGTTGGCAAATTGTCGGCAAACTCGAAAGCCGGAGATCTTATTAGTCTTCGATGCGGCCGTAAGTGATTGTGGGGCGGCGATTAAAATGGCGGGGGCAGGATTTGAACCTGCGACCTTCGGGTTATGAGCTGTTTGCGTCGACCGAACACAGGACAACACTGGACACTAAGCTGTAACAAGGACAACAACTTGCGTCAGCTTCATTTGTCCGGTGTTGTCCCATATTGTCCCGTGTTTTGGCTTGTTCTGTTAGCAAACTGTTAGCAAGCGCCTTTTCACAATGTGGACTCATGTCCACTATCCTTACGAGCCCTCGTCTGGTCCGGTCAAGTGGAAGAAGGTCTATCCAGAGCCACTAACATCTGAACTCGTTCTTGGGGGGCGGGTCAGCTGGATTTAGATTTAGGAGGGCAACAGGCGGGCAGACTTGGCCACGGGAAATTTTTCGATAATCCTCCGAATTCGCTTGACACCACGATACTTAAGAGGCATATTAAATTCAAATTCAGTCTCTACTCGATAGACAACTGGTCATTTAAGTCTTGGCTGTGGCGACAGCCGGGGACTGAAAAAAGGTAATTCACGGAGTAGCACTGGTCATATTGTTCAAGGGTCATAAGCACACCTGATTTGCGAACCAAGTTACTTCCGCGTGCCACTCTGTAGACAGCTTAATCCTAAACGCCCCCCGAAAACTTGGGTGGGTTCCGATCTGAGGGAAGTGCTATGGTTGCGCGCAATTTCTACTCATCCGTCAAACTGATTGCCTCTGCTTTGTGTGCGGCGTTGGCTTTGTCCGCCTCTGCAATGGCGACATCGCTTGTTACTGACACGTCCATGTATCCCCCCGGGGATACGGTCAAGATCACGGGCTCCGTCTATGGGGCGAACGAGTCGGTAAGGCTCAATGTAACACACAAGGACGGGACGCCCGTCACCGGGACCTTGCCGTGGACCACGGTTACCAATGCCTCGGGACAATTTACAACCACGTACACCACCCCGTATCTGAACCCGCTTCCGGAGACACTTTTGGTGGCGGCCACGGGGCTTAGTTCCGGACTACTCGCATCCACGTCTTTTCTCACGGCCATTGGAATTGATCTTGACCAACTGCAGAATGGCACGACTTCAGCGGCGCCCGAATGGGCTAACGGCGACATTAACAAGACCAACTCTTGTTACACGGAAGCCAACTCCGTTCCGTTTCGGTATTTCGTTGAAGGGACTACGGGTGGTTCCAAGCACGTGTACACGATCAGTATGGAATGGACCAAGGGTGGTATTCACGGTTACGACTACATCACGGATTACGATTTGTCGGAGGCCGGCCCCATCCTTACCGCCGGCGGCCCCTGCGGATCACCGAACACTCCCCCGGGAGATTGCGCATCCCCTTCCGGATCGTTCGCCCTGCCCAGCCCGCTCGTCGTAGCCAACTACACAGGTTCGATCCCGACCGACTTTTTTACGACTATCAATCCTGGGTTTGTACTCGATGGCTCTCGAAATCTTCGGTTCTATAATGCGACAATCGACTCGATCGGGAAGTATTATTTCGGTGGCACACCAAGCGATCGAACCTTTAGCTTTGCAGTGTATTTCACGACATCAGTTACCGGCAGCGTCGGCTTTTATTGGGGCGGGCACCTTGCCTCCGGTACACCAACTGCCTGGGGTGCCGGATTGGGATCGGCCTCCGTGGCGGGGGCACCCCTCCATATGCGGACCACCGACTTTGACAACGGCGGCGGGGCCAATCAGGACAAGAGCATCCAGAACGGTTCGCTCTGTCTGCCTCCGACGGTATCTATTTCCTGTGCAGTGGCCGATACGGTCTGTTTTGATGGCACTTACACTTGCAGTGTAGCGGCCGGCGCCGGGACTTACAATTGGACGGTGACAGGTGCGACAATCACCAGTGGTCAGGGCACCAATTCGCTCACTTATCATGTCACGGCATCTGCGGGCGGTTCGGTGACTCTTTCGGCCGAGGGTTGTAATTCCAGCACAAGCTGTGTCGGCGATTTTTGTTGCGCCACTGCATCGGTCACGATTCCAGTCAAGAATTGCAACACCTGCCCGACGGTGGCCTGCCATGCCGATACATCAGTGTTTCTCTGCAGTTCCCAGCAAGTCTGTATTCCGGGATTCAGCTGGTCTGATCCGGACAACAACATCGTCTCAATCACCGCGACCGGCGGAACGCTTTCCGG
>JBGOTX010000110.1:0-6355 GCA_041476705.1 Candidatus Zixiibacteriota bacterium | reverse complement strand
GGCGGTCAATGCCGAAGCGGCGTTGGTTTTCCGGATCGACCACGAGCGCACCGACATGAAAATGCGGCTCATGAAAGCCGCCGACCAGAAAGTGATCGAATTCCAGCGCGAACTCGGCCCGGGGGTGTTCAGCTGGGTGGCCCAATATGTCGAGCCGATTATTGTGTCCGACGCCCACAACGATCCGCGCTCCGATACGGAAATCGCGCGCATTACCAAGCTCGATATACGCTCAATCATTTCTGTGCCGCTGATAGGGAAAGGAAAGATGATCGGGGTCGTGGAGGCGTTCAATAAGGATCACGGCGGATTCACGCCGGACGATCTGGATATTTTGACCGGCTTGAACAACCAGATCGCCGTGGCAATCGACAATGCCCATCTCTACCGGGAACTCAAGCGCGAAGCGCTGGAAAAGAACATGCTCTACGAAGTCGGGATCAGCATGTCCAGTTCGCTCGATCTCGATGAGGTCCTGCACAAGATTCTCGATTCGCTCAAGCGGGTTGTGCAGTATGATGCCGGCGGCGTTTTCCTGATCGATCCGGACCAGAATAAGATCAAATCACTCTATGTGGTGGGGTATGACCCGGTCGAGGACGAAAAGGTTCAGCTCAAGATCGGCCAAGGGTTGATTGGCCACGTGGCGACCACCGGCGAGTCGGTCATAGTGCCCGATGTTTCGATCGATCCCCGCTATGTCGAGGCCCATCCCGGGACCAAGAGTGAAGTGGTCGCGCCGATGAAAGTCGACGACCGTCTGATCGGCGTCTTCAATCTCGAATCGAACCTGTTGAACGCCTACAGCAAGCGCGATCTGAAACTTCTATCGGCTTTTGCCTCGCAGGCGGCGATCTCGGTCGAGCGCGCCCGCCTGCATGAACGCATGCTCGATTCCAAGAAACTTGAAGAACAGCTCAATATTGCGCGTGCCACCCAGCAGAGTTTTCTGCCTCAAAAGGACCCGAAGATAGTCGGGTATGACGTCACCGGACGGAACGTGTCGTCCGGCGAAGTTGGCGGCGACTATTACGATTTCATTCCGATTGTCGGTAGTCACACCGGGATCGCCATCGGCGATGTCTCCGGAAAGGGGATGCCGGCGGCGTTGATTATGGCGTCGTTTAGGGCGTCGCTGATCGCCGAAATCCGAAACAATTACTCCATTCGGACTATTTGTGCCAAGGTCAATTCCCTTTTGTGGGAGTCACTCGATCCCGGCAATTATGTGACAGCCGTGTATGGCGTGCTCGACGCCCGCAACCACATTTTCACTTTCAGCAACTGCGGTCACAATCCGCCCGTCATGCTTCGGGCCAACGGAACGGTCGAGTATTTGCGGGATGGCGGCCAGATTCTCGGGGTCACTAAAGACTCTGTGTACGAGGAACGGGCGCTGGTCGTTCAGCCCGGGGAAGTGATCGTGCTCTACACCGACGGGGTCACGGAAGTTTTTGACGATCATGGGGTTGAGTTCGGTATGGCGCGCCTGATCGAAGTCATCAAGGCAAACCGGAGCAGATCGGCTCACGAAATTCAAGAGGCAATTTATAGTGCCGTCATGAGCTTTTGCTCCCCCGACCACATCTTCGATGACTTGACAATGGTTATTATTAAGCGGCTCTGATAGTTTTACCACATTACAGCGCAAGGACTTAATTAGAGAACCAGGACTGTCAATAGAACATCCGACGCTGTAGACGAGACATCATCCGCTTTCCATTGTAGATCGACCTTGACGCTCGGTTGTCAAGTGCTTATACTTAAAAGCTATAGCGGTTCGGGCCCTTAGCTCAGCTGGTTAGAGCAGTTGACTCATAATCAACGGGTCGTAGGTTCGAGCCCTACAGGGCCCAGGATTTTTGAAAGAAAGGATACCCGGGCAATTAGCTCAGCTGGTTAGAGCGTTCGGTTCACATCCGAGAGGTCACTGGTTCGAGTCCAGTATTGCCCAGATAGACGTATGATGCGAGACGAGTATCGCAATGGTCATCGGTTTACCGCGTTGCGCCCGACACTGGGCAAACGGTGGCCGGTCGATAAGGCAACCCGCGCATTCTCCTCTACAGTTGGAGAATGCGTTTTTTGTTATATGCAGACATGTACCCAAGGAGGACTGACCCCATATGCAGCGTGATCTCGAAATGCTTCTCAAACTGCAGGTGATAGATTATGACCTGGGTGAACTCGAGCGGTCCAAGGAATACCTCCCTGACATGATGGAAAACTTGAATCGCGAAATCCAGGAAGCCACCCGCAAATTGACCGAGACCACCAAGCAGATTGCCGACGCCAAGGTCCGGCAGAAAAATCTCGAATTGGAAATCAAAAGCAAAGAGACGGAATTGGCCCGATATCAGCAACAGATGATGTCGATCAAGACCAACAAGGAATACGATGCTTTGGTGGCCGAGATCGATGCTATCAAGGGGGCGATTTCGGCCCGCGAGACAGAGCTGTTGGAGACCATGGCGGTCTTGACCAACATTGAAAAAGAAGTCGGCGCCCTGCATGATCGCGAGGCGCAGGTCAGGGAGAACAACTCCAGGCAATTGCATATCCTTCAGGAAAAAATCGACTCGATCGGCTCCAAAGTGTCGAGCAAAATCACCAGCCGGCAGGAAATTGTAACGACCATCTCCCGCCCCACCCTGTCGGTTTACGAGCGGGTTCGCAAGGGCCGAGGCGGCCGGGTGGTGGTGTCGGTACGCAAACGGGCCTGTTCGTCCTGTTTCAAGGCGCTGACCCCCAAAAAAGCACAGGAAATCAAGCGTAGCGACCAGATCATCGCGTGCGACAATTGCGGCTGTCTGTTATACTGGGATGACGAGGAATCCAATTGATCGCGTTTCTTCCGAACCCCGGGCGATGCGCGGCGTTGTACGAGTAAGATATGGCAAAGATACTTGACGATATCGCACTGACCTTCGACGACATCCTGCTGGTGCCGGCGCACTCATCGGTCCTGCCCAGGGATGTCGACATCACGACTACCATTGCGCCGGGTATTCGGCTGAATACGCCGCTGGTGTCAGCCGCGATGGATACAGTCACCGAGGCGCGGCTGGCTATCGCGCTGGCGCGTCAGGGCGGTCTGGGCGTCATCCACAAGAACATGACCCCCGAACAGCAGGCAAGCGAAGTCGACAAGGTCAAGCGATCCGAGTCCGGCATGATTGTTGACCCAATCACCCTGCCGCCGACCAAGACGATCGGCGAGGCCTTGCGGGTGATGCAACAGTTCTCCATTTCCGGCATACCGATCACCGAAAACGGAAAGTTGGTCGGAATTCTGACCAACCGCGACCTTCGGTTCGAAAAAGACTTATCGGCGCTTATCGGAGCGGTCATGACCAAGGACAAGCTGGTGACGGTCAAACAGGGGACCGATCTAGGCACCGCCAGGGAAATACTGCATAAGCACCGCATTGAAAAACTGTTGATCGTCGACGACAACTATATGCTCAAGGGGATGATCACGGTGAAGGATATCATGAAGAAGATTCAGTATCCAAGCGCTTGTAAAGATGACCGTGGACGCCTTCGCGTTGCCGCCGCCGTTGGGGTCGGCCCCGATCTGCAGAAACGATCCGAGCTGTTGGTAACCGCGGGCGTCGATATGCTGGCTGTCGATTCTTCTCATGGTCACTCCGACGGCGTGCTGAGTGCCGTGCGCCAGCTGAAGAAACTGTACCCCGACGTGCCTATCATGGCTGGCAATGTTGCGACCGCCGACGGTACCAAGGCGCTGATCGATGCCGGCGCGGATTGTGTCAAAGTCGGAATCGGTCCGGGATCGATTTGTACCACGCGGGTGGTTACCGGCGCGGGAATGCCCCAGGTGACCGCCATCATCAGTGCCTGCGAGGCCTCGGCCAAGGCGGGTGTGCCCATTGTCGCCGATGGTGGCATTCGCTATTCGGGCGATATTGTCAAAGCCCTCGCCTGTGGCGCCAGTGCGGTTATGCTGGGATCGCTCTTTGCCGGAGTGGAAGAATCCCCTGGCGAAACCATGCTGTTCGAGGGGCGGTCGTTCAAAGTATATCGAGGTATGGGATCGGTTGGCGCTATGAGACAAGGGAGCGCCGAGCGGTATTTTCAGGATAGTGTCGATGAAATGTCCAAGTTTGTGCCCGAAGGGGTCGAGGGCCGGGTTCCTTACCGTGGACCGCTCTCGGAGATGGTCTTCCAGCTGGTCGGCGGGCTGAGAGCCGGTATGGGGCTTTGCGGCGCGGCAAATCTGACTCTCTTGCGAAAAGAGGCGACGATGGTACGCATTACCAGCGCTGGAGTGCTCGAATCTCATCCCCATTCCGTGCCGATAACTAAAGAGGCGCCCAATTATCGCCGGATGATGTAGCGCACGGCCGATTGCGGCCGTTAACTTTGTGAGTTAGTTGTTGTTATGTTGGTATATAAATCGAAAGCCACTGAAAGCAGGGAGAACAGTCGCGCAGTAAACTACAGTTTATTGTGAGGAAAGTCCGAGCTCCACAGAATCAGGACGCCCGGTAACGCCGGGGCGGAGCGATCCGACGGAAAGTGCCACAGAGAACTATACCGCCACGCGCAAGCGAGGTAAGGGTGAAAACGTGGTGTAAGAGACCACGGCCGCAGTCGGTAACGATTGCAGCGGGTAAACCCCGTCCGGAGCAAGGCCAAATAAGGGAAGAGGAGTTGATTCGCTCCGTCTGATTCCCGGGTGGGCCGCATGAGCGTTCGGGTAACCGACCGCCAAGATAAATGACTGTTGGTCTCGTTCGCGGGGTCTACAGAACTCGGCTTACATCCCTGCTTTCCGTAGCTTTCCAGCGATGGAGGCTATGAGATTATGATTTGGGCGCACAAGACGTCTTCCCCCCGATGGGTGGTGGCGCCTGAACCCGAAACGGAACTGGTTGGTCGGCTGGCATCCGCCGCAAATCTCCCGGCCAATGTCGTCAAGATCCTGGTCAATCGACATCTCGATTCGCCTGAACTGATCGACAAGTTCCTGAATCCGCAAATGACCGATCTCAAAGACCCGTTTACCATGACGGGAATGAAAGTCGGAATCGAGCGGGTGGTCCGGGCGTTGTACGAAAACGAAAAGGTGATGATTTACGGCGACTACGACGTCGACGGGATCACCGCCACGGCCCTGTTGTACATGGTCCTCAACAAGCTGGGGGCGCAGGTGGATTTCTATCTGCCCAACCGGCTGGTTGAAGGGTACGGACTGTCAATTGATGGGATCGACGAGGCCAAGTCACGCGGTATCACGCTGATTGTGACGGTCGACACCGGCATCACCGCGATTACCGAAGTCGAGTATGCGACCTCACAGGGAATCGATGTGGTCGTGACCGATCATCACGAACCCTCCAACGCCATCCCGAAAGCGTTTGCGATTATTAATCCGAAACAGCCGGGGTGTAATTACGGCGGCGAACTGTCCGGCGTGGGGGTGGCCTTCAAATTTGCCCAGGCGCTGTACCGGCACTTGAATCAGGATGATCGTGAACTGCACGAACATCTTGATCTGGTCGCGCTGGGAACCTCGGCCGATATCGTGCCGCTGGTGGGCGAAAACCGCATTCTCACCAAGTTCGGCATACGCCAGATCGGCCGTACCACCAAGCCGGGACTCAAGTCGCTTCAGTTCGTGTCCGGACTGATGGGCAAGGAGATCGGCACCGGCCAGGTGGTCTTTATTCTCGCCCCGCGTATCAACGCGCTGGGTCGTTTGGGCGACGCCCGTCAGGCGATTCGGCTTCTCTCGACCCGCGACGAAAAACTGGCCTCACAGATCGCGCGCAAGCTCGACGAGGAAAACCGCCGCCGCAAACAGATCGACGAACAGACGCTTGAGGAAGCGCTGGCGCAGATGAGCGACGTGGTAGATTTGGCGAGCGACCATGCCATTGTTCTGTCCGCCGAAGGGTGGCATCAGGGGGTGATCGGCATCGTGGCCTCCCGTCTGGTCGAGCGATTTCATTTGCCGACCGTGATGATCGCCATTTCCGACGGCGAGGGGAAGGGATCGGCCCGGTCGATTCCGGGATTCCATCTGTGCGAGGCGCTCAAGGACTGCGAAGACCTCCTTATTCGCTACGGCGGCCACAAGTACGCCGCCGGATTGTCGATCTCGCCTGAGAACATTCCCGAGTTCCGCCGCCGTTTCATCGATGTGTCCCAGAAATATCTTTCGTCCGATGATATCGTGCCCAAGTTGTTTATCGATCTGCAACTTGAACTCTCTGAGATCGACGACACTTTTATGCAGGCGGTCGAGTCGTTTTCGCCCTTCGGCCCCCAAAACATGCGGCCGATCTTTCTCACGCGGAACTGCGAAGTGCTGGGCCAGCCGTACACG
>JBGOTX010000109.1:0-6395 GCA_041476705.1 Candidatus Zixiibacteriota bacterium | reverse complement strand
TGAGCCGAAAATTTCTGACCGGCCATCTGTATCGACTGCTTCATCTTGTAAATCCATCGCTCCGGGATATCGATCTCATTCCGCTGGTAGAAGAGCGGGATGATTTCCCGTTCCAGTAAGCTGTACAGCGACTCGGCGTCGATCGCATCCTGGACCGCGGAATTGTCATACTCCTCGCCGTTGCCAATCTTGAAACCGGTCTCGTCGGTATACCCTTCGTCCCACCAGCCATCAAGGATCGAGGCATTGAGGGCGCCGTTCAAGGCCGCTTTCATACCCGATGTCCCCGAGGCCTCTTCGGGCCGGCGGGGGTTGTTCAGCCAGACGTCGGTTCCCTGCACCAGGTACCGCGCGATATTGATATCGTAATCTTCGAGGAAAATGATCCGACTGCGGAATCGTTTGTCGGCGGCATACCCGATGATCAGCTTGATGATTTCCTTACCCGGATTATCAAGGGGGTGGGCCTTGCCGGCCATGATCACCTGGATGGGGTGTTCATCATCGGCGATAAGCTTTTCCAGTCTCTGTAAATCATGAAACAGAAGATTTCCGCGCTTATATGTGGAAAAGCGGCGGGCAAAGCCGATTGTCAGAGCGCCGGGATCAAGAATTTGGTCCGCTTTCTGGATATCCACCTGCGAGGCCCCGCCGCGAAGCAGTTGCGTCTTGTATTGTTTGCGGGCGAAAAACACGAGGCGCTCGCGCCGCTTGCAGTGTACCCGCCACAGTTCGATATTCGGGATGCGGTTGATCTTTTCCCAGACCTCCGGTGCGCCGGGACGCTCGGTATACCGCTCACCGAAATACGATTCGTACAGTTCTTTGAGGTCGTGAGAAATCCATGAGGCAGGATGGACCCCGTTGGTGATGGCCCGAATGGGAACTTCATCCACCGGAAGATTCGGCCAGATGTTGTGCCACATCTGACGGGATGTCTTGCCGTGGAGTTCAGAAACTCCGTTACAGAACGCCGCAAACTTGAGAGCCGCGACCGTCATGCCGAACTGCTCATTTTCATCGCCCGGATTAACCCGGCCTATCGCCAAGAAGTCCTGCCAGCTTAGTCCCAGCTGTCGAACCGTGTCACCGAGATAACGCTGAACCAGAACCGGATCGAATTTCTCATTACCCGCCGGAACGGGGGTGTGGGTCGTGAAAACGGTGGTGGACCAGATATACTGCACCGCCTCGCTGTAGCTCAGGTGGTGATCCTGCATCAACACCCGCATGCGCTCCAGCGTCAGGAACCAGGAATGTCCTTCGTTGCTGTGGAAGATGTCCGCCTCGATACCCAGCGCTTTGAGGGCTCGAACGCCGCCGATGCCGAGCACGATCTCCTGCCGGATGCGCATATCCTTGTCGCCGCCGTAGAGGACGTCGGTAATCTCGCGGGCCTTGGACGAATTCTCCGGCATGTTGGTGTCGAGCAAATAGAGCGGAATGACGCCGACACTGACTTTCCATATCTGTATCCGCACCGGTACGCCGTCAAGCACAATGCTTACTCGCATCGGCTCACCGTGTTCATCACGCACAAGGTCGACCGGCATATGGTACCAGTCGTTTTCCTCGTAACGCTCCTGTTGCCAGCCATCGGACGCGAGGTGCTGGCGGAAATACCCATATCGGTACAACAGCCCGACCGCCACCATCGGCAGACCGAGGTCGGAGCCGGATTTGAGCGTATCGCCCGACAAGACACCCAACCCCCCGGAATAGACCGGCAAGCCGGTGTCCATGCCGTACTCCAGTGAAAAGTACGCAACCGTTCCGCCAGCCAGGTCAGGATATTTGTGGTGGAACCAACGCTTCTGAGTGAGGTAGTACTGATATCGACGGTAGACTTTGTTCAAGCTTGCCAGAAAGGATTCGTCCTCCGAGGCCTTGATGAGCCGTTGCTGGGGTAGCCGGGAGAGAAATTCGACCGGATTTTGGGCCGTTCCCTCCCACAAGTCCGGGTCGAGGCGAATAAAGAGATTCACCAGGTCCCAATTCCATGAGTACCAAAGGTTATTGGCCATTTCCTGAAGCGGTTTAAGACGCTCAGGAACACTCGGAAGAACAAGTAATTGTTTTACACGCATATATCTCTCAAACCGGGGCGCCGCATTCACTGGTAGATTCGTCCCCAATGACCATACTATCGGCGATACGAGAGGGAAGATTAGCGCACCAAGAGTCCATTTCAGCGCTCACACCAGAGGTTTCGATTCATCCATGCCTCATCTATCGGCTATCGGTGCCGATAGTCTTATATGATATGGTAAGAAACGCCGGACAGGAAACAATAGTGTTTTTCGGTCCGCAATTGTGTACACTACACACCGTATGAAGCGACACGCCAAAAGACTAGGGGTTCTTACCGGTGGCGGCGACTGCCCCGGGCTTAACGCTGTGATACGAGCCATCGTACGAACGGCCGGCAATGATTACGATATGGAAGTGGTCGGGTTTTCGGATGGGTACGAAGGGCTTATCGAAAACCGGTACCGAGTTCTAGGGTCCTCGGATGTCTCCGGCATTTTATCCCGGGGCGGGACCATTCTTGGCACCTCCAATCGGGCCGACCCGTTCAAATACCCGGTCATGCAAGGGGCGGAGGAATACGTCTATCTGGATCGCTCCCAGCAGGGGGTCTTGAATTTCGAGTCCCTTGGTCTGGATTGCCTGATCGCAATCGGCGGTGATGGCACCATGGCGGCCTCTGCCGGGATGGCGGCCAAAGGACTGCCCATCGTTGGCGTGCCCAAAACCATCGACAACGATCTTGTGGGAACCGATGTTACCTTCGGGTTTGACTCGGCTCTGGCCATTGCCACCGAGGCGATTGACCGCATCCACACGACGGCGCAGTCGCATCACCGCGTGATGTTGATCGAAGTCATGGGGCGGTATGCGGGCTGGCTGGCGCTCGGTTCGGGTTTGGCCGGTGGTGGAGACATCATTCTGATTCCAGAAATTCCGTATGAACTCAGCGCCATATGCGAAGCGATCAAGAAGCGGAACGCCCAGGGAAAGAACTTTTCGATCATGGTTGTCGGCGAGGGCGCCCACGCCAAGGGCGGTCAGATGCACGTCAGCCGAAGAATTAAAAATTCCCCCGACGCCATCCGTTTGGGTGGAGTTTCTCATCAGATTGCGGCGCAACTCGAGTCGCTCATCAATATTGAATGCCGGGTTACGATTCTCGGCCACCTCTTGCGGGGCGGTTCGCCTACCGCGCATGATCGTTTGCTCGCCACCCAGTTCGGGATTGAAGCGGTGCACCTCGCCGCGCGCGGAAAAACCGGCCGGATGGTGGTTTTGCACGGAAATGAAATTGCCAGCGTGGCTATCGCCGACGTAGCCGGCAAGCAACGCAAAGTGACCCCGGATCATCCCTGGGCCAAAGCCGCGGTGTCGCTCGGCACCTGCTTGGGCGCCCCGGCCGAAGTGCCGTTGGAGGAGTATGTGGCCCTGTAGCAGGACCGTGGAAAGGTTTCAATCCACCAAATTTTGCCCGTAACACAGGAGTGCGCAATTCGCCGATGGGACTAAACGGCAACAGAAAGAAGATGATTGAGCGGCTCACCGCCTCGCCGGCGTACCGGGTCGCCTATGAAGATGCTGATTTTCTCGCTTCGCGCGTCACCCGGCCGAGCCGGCTGCAGTTGGAGTTGATGAAAGCCGACCTGCTTATGCAGGAAAATCAGATCATGTCGACGATCGTGGTGTTCGGCGGCACCCGCATTGCCGAGCCAAAAGCGGCCCGGGCCAACGTCCGTGATCTGGAGAGCCAGATCAAACGACATCCGAACGACAAGACGCTCAAACAGCGTCTCACTATCGCCAAATCGATTCTCGAAAAATCACGCTTCTACGACGAGGCCCTCGAGTTCGCCCGGCTGGTGTCGATTGAGTGCCGGAGCGACGAACGACACGAATATGTCATCGTCACGGGCGGCGGGCCGGGTATCATGGAGGCGGCCAATCGGGGGGCCTACGAAGTAGGGGCCAAATCGATCGGACTCAACATTACTCTGCCGCTGGAACAGGAACCGAATCCGTATATATCGCCCGATCTATGCCTGCAATTTCACTACTTTGCGCTTCGCAAAATGCATTTCATGATGCGGGCCAAGGCGCTCTTGGCCTTTCCCGGCGGATATGGCACGCTCGACGAGCTCTTTGAGGCCCTGACGCTGGTGCAGACGCGCAAGGTTGAGCGCCTGCCGATTGTGCTGTTCGGCGAAAAATACTGGCGCAACGTGATCGATTTCGAATACCTGGTCCAGGAAGGCACGATCGACGCCGAGGATATCAAGCTGTTCGTGTACGCGGACAAGGCGATTGACGCCTGGAAATACATCAAGTACTTCTGGCAGGCCGGAAACAATCACGCCAAATAGTCCGGCGCGACTACTTAACCATCAGCCCCTGTGATTCCAGGTACGGCCTCATGTGCGGTCGTAACGACAGCGCTGACATGTCGGCCACCCGCCGCGCAGTATGCTCCGACCACGAATATACTCCCATAAAATTTGGATACCCCTGAGACTTCGTTTCCTGCCCTTTCAAGTACCCCAACTTGTCGATGGTGACGTCGTACTCAGCAATGGCGTGGGCGAACTGCTCATCGCTGTATCTCTCCCGGCAGTAAACCCCTTCCAGAGGCAGGCGCGGCTTAATTTTACCCGGCGCTTCAGGATATCCAAGCGACATCCCCATTACCGCATACGTATAGGCCGGGAGGTTGAGCATTCGACTGACCTCGGCGGGGTCGTTACGAATCGAGCCGACCATAACCCCTCCCAGTCCGAGCGCCTGTGCCGCCATGAGGGCGCGTGACGCAACCAACGCCGTGTCGACCGTCGCCACTATAAACGGTTCCGTGTACTCGCCGGTGAACGGGTAGTCGCGCTGGGCATTCAAGCGGCTTATGCGGTACAAATCGGCGCAGAAAACAAGAAACAGCGACGATTCGGCAACGTGCGATTGATTCCCGCTCAATTTCGCCAGCCGATCTTTGGTCGCCTGTTCACGGATGCCGATGACCGTGTATGCCTGCAGATTCGACGAGGTGGGGGAGCGCTGGGCCGTGGTGACGATAAGCCGTTCCTGCTCGGTGGTAACCGTCTGCCCGGTGAACCGGCGTATCGACGTATGGCTGTTGAGGAAATCTATCAAAGTATTCATAAGCAATTTCTCCCAAAATTGAAAATCACGGCTGGATCATTCCAATCCAGCCGTGAATATACCGATCCGCAACGTGCGGTCAAAGCGAGATCAAAACGTGGTGTAGTCGCGCTGGGCCTTCTTGGCCGACGCGATCTGACGCAAAACTTCCTTGAGATGCGCTTGAGTCATGCCGTCGATGCTCGACGAGCCGGCGCCCCGTCGGGCGGCCTCCTCGATCGTGTCAAGATCACTAGCCGCAAGCGTGCGGGCGTCGGGCGGGTAGGTGGCCGGCGCGCTCAGATAGATGTTTATCAACCGTTGCAGGTGCACCAGCTGGAGTTGGCGACGGAACGAATTGATATTTGACGGACCGCTCAGTTCCGACCAGATCGACTTGCGGGCATCGGTGAACAGGTCGAACATCGTGTATTTGTCGTCTCCGGGTTTCACCCGCGCCAGATTGTTGACCAGGCGTCCAAGCGTAAGGGGACTATACAGCCGGCTCAGGGCGCTGTTCTGGATCGTCACGACCATCTGATGGAAGGGGTAGTCGACCTGCGGAGTCGAATATACGGAGAATTCGAAATCCGGAAAGCGCTCCGGCTCCAGCTTGTTGAGCAGTGATGCCGGCAGATCGAAAGCATCGGCGGCAAAGAGATTATCGCGCAGGAAAGTCATAGCCCGGCGCTGTTCGGCGGCCGGTACCGGCCGCATCGGGTCTTTGCCGTTGGGGTCGCCGATATGGTTGCGGCTCATGTAGATTCCGCCGATATATTTGGGCGCCCACTGGGCCGCTTCGGCGTACGAGCGCCAACCATATGCAAACACGTTGGTCAGCTTGACATAGCGATTGCCGGGTACTTCAAACTGCTTGATTCCGTTGGTCCATAGTTCGCGCGTGAGTTGCATCTTGTGCTCGGAAAACGCCAGCGGATTATCGCCCAAATCAAAGTAATTGCACGACGGATCTACCGATTTTGGGTCGCCGCCGAAGGCGTCCTCATCGGTGCCGTAGGCGAGCAACGGATCGGCCGATTTCGAGGCGATCTCGTTCAGCTTGGGCAGTTCGTCATTGGCGGTCTTGGACCCCAACTCGGAGTACCCGTATTCAATGAGCCAGTCGTCGTACGGTCCCGGCACCGAATTATAAAATTCGCCCTGCGGCTTTCCTTTGCCGGCGATATTCGGCGCCGCATAATCCATGCACGTACCAATGTTGCTGTGCTGAGTGGTGA
>JBGOTX010000108.1:0-6403 GCA_041476705.1 Candidatus Zixiibacteriota bacterium | reverse complement strand
GATATTTTCGCCACCCGCGCCCTCTCCGCCGCCGCGCGGCTTCAGGTTGAACTGGCTCAGCTCGAATATACGCTCCCTCGTCTGACTGGCGCCTGGGTGCACTTTTCAAAACAGTACGGAGGAATCGGCGCCAAAGGGCCCGGCGAAACCCAGCTCGAAATCGACCGGCGGCGGGTGCGTATCAAGATCGAATATCTAAAGAAGAAACTCGAAAAACTCGGCGTTCAGCGGGCGACTCAGCGAAAGGCGCGCCAGCAATTCTTCAAGATCGCCCTGGTCGGATACACCAACGCCGGCAAATCGACATTATTCAACCTGTTGACCAAATCCGAGGTCGGCACCGCCGATCAGTTGTTCACCACCCTTGATTCCACCACCCGAACTATGTCCGCCGGGTACCCCTGCCGGGTGATTTTTTCCGACACGGTCGGGTTCATCCGCAAACTCCCGCACCAGCTGGTGGAATCATTCAAGTCAACGCTTGAAGAAGTTGCTTTGGCCGATCTGTTATTGCACGTGGTCGATTGTTCCGATCCAACGCTGGACAAAGCAATGGCCCAGACTCGCGAAGTATTGAACGAAATCGGCGCCGGCGATATCCCCTATCTGATAGTCTACAATAAGATAGACGCCAACCCCGATTTTGTCCCCGCTCAACTTGACGGTGCCCCAACGGTCTTGGTCTCGGCCCTTGAAAAAAAGGGGATCGCGGCTCTCAAGGCCGAGATTGTCGCTCGATCCGGCTCGGCTTTCAAGCCCGCCGATTCCTCTTAACTTCCGTCTCCATTTGCCGATATACGGAGATAGCAACCAAGCAGGAGCACACATGGGCAAACGTATTCTCATCGTGGATGACAACCCCAATATGTCATCCCTCCTTTCGGAGATGCTCGAGGTCTTCGATTTTGAATCGGTTCGGGCTGACGACGGCGACAAGGCCCTGGCCGAACTCGATAAAGGGAACTTTTCCATGGTTATCACCGATATGCGCATGCCGAATATGTCGGGACTGGAATTACTCCGGGAAATCAAAGCCCGTCACCCGAAAATACCGGTCGTGCTGATCTCCGGGTATTCGGTTGCCGAAATCGAACACCAGGCAGGCGATATCCAGCCGGACGGGATCCTCGGCAAGCCGCTGATGATGTCCGATATCGAGCGGATGGTCAACTCCCTGCTTTGATTATTCTACCGGGGGCTTTTTTCCTATCCATTCCTACTGTACCGGACCGCCGGTCGCGTGTATATTCTTGTCGTTATGAACAGAGACGAATCTGGCAGGCGGTGAGCCATGGCCATCAGCCCGCACGCGATCAAGAACCATCTCAAGCAGTGCTACCTCTTTTCTGAACTGCCCGATCCGGTCATTACACAAATTGCCTCGGCCGCGTCGATCAAAGAAGCCGGTCGCGACGAAATTCTCTTCTCCGATGGTGAACCGGCTCATTCGTTTTTCGTGGTCGGGGCGGGGCGGGTAAAAGTGTTCAAGCTCTCGGCCGATGGCAAGGAGCAGATTCTGCTGATTGCCAATCCGGGCGATTCGTTCGCCGAAGCGGCCATGTTTTCTGGCGGCAATTTCCCCGCCTCGGCACAGGCGCTTGTCGATTCGCAACTGGTGGCAATCAGCCGCGAGAGATTCGTGGCGCTGGTCGGGAAAAGTCCCGATCTGGCTATCAGCATCATCGCCCGGCTCTCGGATCTTCTTCGCAAAATGACCCGGTTGGTGGAGGAATTATCCCTTTCCGATGTCACCAGCCGGCTGGCCCATCACTTGTGCGGCTTTGTCGATCCCAAAACCGGAACCACCAAACGCAAGATCATGTTACCCGAAACAAAGACCACGCTGGCGGCGCAACTTGGCACGATACCGGAGACGTTGTCCCGGTCGCTAGCCAAGCTGACCCGCGAGGGTGTGATAAAGGTCGATGGCCGCTCCATCGAGATACTCGACCCAGATCGGCTTCAGCAAATTGCTCACACGGAATAAACCAGCAAAGGGAATACATATGGAACTCGGCAACGTCAAGATTACCATCCGCCCGAACGGCTCGGCGAAAGTCGAATGTGCGAAAGCGGAAATCGTGATGATCGATGGTTCGGTCGTCACCAAAGAAGGGGCGTTTTCGCTCTGCCGCTGCGGCCAGTCAAAAAACAAGCCGTTCTGCGACGGCACACACAAAGAGTGCGGGTTTGTGGGGTGAGGTTACTTCTTCCCCCTCTTCACCTCCGCCACCAGAATCGGATAAGTACTTTCTTCGTAGGTCAGGCTCCTAGTGAGCCTGACATCTTATTATTCGTACCTTCGCCTAGAACTCTTTTTGCGATGACAATTGATGCCTTGCCAAATCCCACAACCTATCGAAAATCAGATCTGCCAACGGACCCGCGCAATCAATACGTTTCTCTTTCGGGTAGGCAACTTTCAGGTAGTCTATCAATTGAGTCGCTGTGCGACAACATGTATAATTTATTCCATTTCTCTATTGACATTGTTTGAGTTCGCTTCACATATTGTCACAGGTTCAATTGTGTGGGTTGCCTGAAACCACTCGACGCCAATTGGGAGCAATCGTTTATGAATCAGGTCACGCGATTCATGATTGTGACAAGCGCATCATTTTTTGTAATTGTCTTCGGCAATTCGTGCCGACGAACTCCGCGTTCTGCAGACTCAGAACACGGCACTGTACAAAATGCCGCACTAATCAAGCCCGGCAAGTTCGGTGCGATTGAGGTACATGCATCAGACTGCCAACTGAACAAAGCTGGTCTCCAATTATTTCTTTTCCGAGCTCCACTGAACAGTTGCCCAGAGCGCCATTCGGAAGAATTATTTGTCTTTGCTGATAGTGGAATTCTTATAGCCCGCGCTGTCAGTGATAGCAGCGGCATCGCTGTTTTCGACTCTCTGACACCCTGGTTGTATTCTATTACAAACGGGGGACAAGGTCGAAACGACGCGCCCGACTGCACTGATCGGAAATGCGTTTGCATCCGCGTGCGACCAGATAGTGTTTCAGAAGTGTTCATTACGATGGGAGGTGGGAGAATTAGAATACCAGAAGAGAATATGTTCCTACCCATTTGGCGACCAAGTTATCATGTTATCAAACAGGAGGAATAAGCTATGAGAAAGAGTATTCTATCGGTTCTTTGTGTAACGACCGCCTCCACGTTATTGATGTCCATCAATGTCCCCACATATGCAACCAGTTCTTCGTAGGTCAGGCTCCTTGCGAGCCTGACTCGGTCATTCCCCGAATTGACCCGGCTCGAATCTTCCAATCCGACCCCAGTCTGGTTGATAGTTCCCCGACTCCAGGTACAATCTCGCTGAGGACAGCGTATAGTCGAAGGGGCTTTGTGCGTATCTATGGTGAACCGGATTGTAATGAATGTAATCAATGTGTCTGTTCATATCGTTTTGGTTTCGGATAACATGATCCCAAAATCTGTTTTGCCAAAGGCGTCCGGTGTACCGACCGGATGCTTTCCGGTATCCACCGGCAAAGGCCATCTTCAACCGATGAACCGCGCCCGAAAGATTGGCCTTCCGAGGGTCAATAATGAAATGGCAATGGTCGGGCAGAATCACCCAGGCGCCTATATCGAGGTTGAAGATACTTTTGCATTTGTCGAGTGATGCAAGAAAGAGACCGGCATGGTCTGCCAAAAATGGAATCCGATCAAATGTTACCACCGTGACAAAGTAAACTTGTCCATCTGAATAGTATCGTCGAAGCAGTGACAATATGTCATCCAATCAGGATTTGGAGTCAGGGTCACAAGGATGTACGGTGTCAACACATTCTTTACACATTGTGTCAAGACATCCTTTACACATAGGGGTTTCGGTTTGAATCGATGAGGGTGCCGGACCGTCCGGTGGTCAGATCAATTTCACGAATCCACATGTGCCGGTACCGTACAAAGATCCTTGGGTCACATACTTCAACCTGCACGTCTTCATTCGCCAGCGCCTCGCAGACAAAGTAGCGGCGACGGTGGTAGGGGAGAACGCCCTGTTGATTAAGGCGGATCACGATGGCGCCGGCGGGATAGTCCCACCCCGGTGGCGATGGTTGATACGGTCTGGGGCTGGGCCGGTAGCGTGTCGCCGGCACGGCGAGATCAAGAGCCTCATGGGGCCGGAGGTGATTATATTCACCGAGGAATTCATCGAACGCCGTTTGCCAGTCATGCACGGTATCAGGGCGGCCACGATGACGCACCATCTCACCGACGGTCCGATGGAACCGTTCCCCTTTACCTTGGGTTTGCGGATGTCGTATCCCGCTAAAGCACAGCCTGATACCTTGTTTGATCAGGGCCACCGCCAGCCAGGTCAGACCATGTCCATTGGGGCTCCACCACGGAGTGCCGTGGTCGACCAGGATGGCCTCCGGCAGACCGAAACGCTCAAAGCGATTGACCAGCGCCTGATGGACCGTGGCGGCCTGTTGGTTGTCCAGCGCAAACAAGCCGATCGCATACCGACTATGATCATCGATGATCGACAAGGGATAACAGCGTCCCCCGGGCAACACCGGCAACCGGTAATGACCTTTGAAATCCATCTGCCAGAGCTCATTGGGTTCGGAGCGCTCAAAACGGACGTGGGCCTGCCCCACCTTCTCAGCTTGTCGTTGTAAACCATGCCGCGCCAGGATCCGATTCACCGTACTCTCGCTGATCACGACACCGTGCTCAGACAATAACACCCGCAACTTGCGAGCCCCCCAGCCATAGGCCAAACGCAGACTCACGACCCGGTCGGCCACATCAGTAGCGGTCATCCGTGGGAGCCGGTGCGGTCGGCGGCTCTGTTCGGTCAGCGCCAGGATATCTCCGCGTTCCCGATGACGCTTCAGCCACACATACCCGGTCGGACGACTGATACCAAACTCACGACACACCGCACTCAGCGACCGATCACCCCGCGAGGCCTGAATCGCGAACCGAATCCGTTCATCCATCGCACTACATTGCTTGAATGGCATGTCCGCCTCCTTCTCCGGAGGATAACATACCTTACCTGTAAAGCATCTGTTGACACAACCTGTAAAGCATCTCATGATACTCTACATCACAAGGACCCTGACCTACAAGAACATATAATCCTTTCTTTGTAGGTCAGCCTCCTTGCGAGGCTGACGTCTTTGCTTCTTTCCGCAAAGACCAAGAGTCAGGGTCACAAGGACCCTGACCTACAAAATATATTGTCAAGAAAGATAGCAATCACTTTTTGGGAATCAATGCTTATCCCCTCCCCCTCTTCACCGCCGCCACCAGAATCGGGATTAACACCAATTGTAGAGCAATCCCCGGTAGGCCGGACATGATCGCGCCGCCGGTTGAAAACCATTTCGCCGCCGAATACGGCAAATCCATGAACAGGCCGAGCACAAACAACCCCAGTCCGAACATGACCCGCCCAAAAATCATGGCGACAATCAGCGCGACATAGATATTCAACTTGAGCCGGTTGTAAGCCAACCCCGCCACCAGCCCATAAATCGATAATTCCAACGACATGAGCGGCACGGCGTAGGTCGGCGGCATTTGCGTGAGAATGTGCGATAGTACCGGCGCCAACAACCCCACTACCACTCCTGTGACCGGGCCTACCAAGAATCCGGCGATCAGCACTGGAATGTGCATGGGAAGAAACACCCGTCCGGCAATACCATACCCAATGGCGTTTCCAAAGGAGTGAAAGCCGAGCGGAAGAATCACCGCCAGCGCCAGGTACAGCGCCGAATGCGCGATCCATCGACTGCGGGATGTTACGGGGGTCATGATGGAATCACCGAATGATGTGCGGAGGCGTCGTTTTCAGTCGGAGCTTGTGAACAATCACCGCGTTGAAACGGCCCCACATCCCGCGCGGCTATGAATTAATGGCGGTCGCCAAGTACAAACCCGGATGGTCATCGATGGTCAGATTCGTAAACCGGGCATCGACAAACATGGCCCGCATCTCCTCCGACGGCGGGAGAACATCCTCGGCTTCCACCCCACCCCGTCGCTTGTGATGCATCGCCAATTCCTTCGATGACACCAGATGGATGATATATAACTGCGCTCCCGGTTTGAGGACCCGGTGAAAGGCCTTTAGTGCCCTTGTCTTGTCGACAAAATGCGGAAAGGCCCGAAACGCCACCCCCAGGTCAAAGGTGTTGTCCCGAAACGGCAAAGTAGCCACGTCGGCATCGACCACGTTTACATTATCAAACGGAAAATTGCGGTGTGCCTGCCGCGCCATCTGAAAGGAAAAATCAACTCCGGTGACCGAACCATTTGGCCCCACTTTGCGCCTCAGCAAGTCAAACAGCACACCGGTTCCGCACCCCAGATCGAGAATATGAACCCCGTCCCGGACTTTCATCGAATCGACCAGCCG
>JBGOTX010000107.1:0-6418 GCA_041476705.1 Candidatus Zixiibacteriota bacterium | reverse complement strand
CGACTTTCCCAGACCGCACAGAGAGCCGAGTATCACCATTTCGGACAGCCGTTCCATGGTGGCGAGGTCTTCTTCGGTCCCCTGACCATCGCTGATTTTGCAGGCCAGCCGGTGCAATTGATACAATCCTTCTCGGCACGGCACACACTTGCCGCACGACTCATTAACGAGAAAACCGAGGAAATATTTGGCGACATCGACCATGCAAGTCTTGTCATCCATCACGATCATCCCGCCGGAACCCATCATCGACCCGACCTTCGTCAGCGAATCGAAATCGACCGGTAGATCGAGCATGGATTCGGGGAGGCACCCGCCGGAGGGTCCGCCGGTCTGCACTCCTTTGAAGGGACGGTCATCGATAATGCCGCCGCCGATATCGTAGACAATTTCGCGCATCGTCGTGCCCATGGCGACTTCGATCAGGCCGGTGTTTTTCACTTTGCCGACCAGCGAGAACACTTTGGTGCCGCTGTTATTTGGCGCGCCGATCGATTTGTACCAGTCGGCGCCTTTTTCGAAAATGATCGGGACATTGGCGAATGTTTCGACATTGTTGAGCACGGTCGGTTTTTCCCACAGACCCTTGACGACCGAGTGAATATATTTGGCGCGCGGCTCGCCGACTTCGCCCGCCACCGAGCGCATCAGCGCCGAGGATTCCCCGCAGACAAACGCCCCGGCGCCGCGACTGATATGAACGCGGAAGGAAAAGCCGGTGCCGAGGATGTTGTCGCCGAGAATGCCGTACTCGGTCGCCTGTGCCATCGCCAGCGACAGATTGACCACCGCCAGCGGGTATTCTTCGCGGACATAGATGTATCCGTCTTTCGCGCCGACGGCGAACGCACAAATCATCATCCCTTCCAGCACCGCGTGCGGGTCGCCTTCCATGATGCTCCGGTCCATGAACGCGCCGGGGTCGCCTTCGTCGCCGTTGCAGATCACGTACCGAATATCAGATGGCACGTTCCGACAGGTCCGCCATTTCTTGCCGGTCGGGAATCCGCCGCCCCCCCGACCACGAAGACCGGATTTGATAATCTCATCGATAATCTGATCGGGAGTCATCGTCTGAATGGCTCTGGCCATCGTCTGATATCCGCCGACCGCGAAGTAGTCGCGGATGTCATTGGCGGCGATTCGCCCGAGGTGCCGCAAGGCGATTCGGCTTTGATGTTTGAAGAACCCGATATCGTGATACCGTTCGACCTTTTCTTCGGTTTTCGGATCGGAATACAGTAGTGTGTTGACTGCCTTTCCTTCGGCCAACGACTGGTCAACGATTGCGGCCACATCCTTGGTTTTCACCCGGGTGTAGAATGTTCCCTGCGGCTCGATAATGACCAGCGGCCCCTGCTGACAGAAACCGTGACAACCGGTTTCGCGAACAGTTTCGACCGAAATCCCTTTGAGTTTGCGGTCGGCGATCGTTTTCTGAAAAGTCTCAACGATGTTGGCCGCGCCGTTGGCCAGACAGCCGGTGCCACAGCAGACCATGACCTTTTTGGTCATGGAATCAAGCCGCAGTTTGTTGTCGGCCTCGAGTTGTTTGAGTTGGTCGAGCGTAGCGATAGTCATCAGTTCACCTTGATCAACCTTTTTACGCCGGTCACTTTGACATCGCCGTGGTACTTACCGTCGACCATCACCACCGGCGCCATCGCGCACGCGCCCACACACCCGACCACTTCGAGCGTGAACTTCATGTCGGGGGTGGTGGACCCTGCCCGCACATCCAAGAGCTTTTCCATCTGTTGCTGAAGCTGGGCCGCGCCGCGAATATGGCAGGCGGTTCCGACGCAGACTCTGATAATGTGTTCGCCGCGCGGTTTCAAGCTGAAGGCGTTGTAGAATGTCGAGACGGCAAAAACTTTGGAGAGCGGCAAATTCAGTTTTTCGGCGGCTCGGGTGAGCGCTTCGCACGGCAGATAGTGATACTCGTGCTGAATCTCTTGAAGGACCATGATGAGCGATTCCGGTTTTTGCGGGTACCTCTCGATGATGGCGTCGAGATTGGAGAAATCGTGCGTCATGCCTTGCTCCCGGCCGACTGCTTCTGCTGGAGGACTAACTGATAGCCGCGTTCCAGGGCCGCGAAATTGACCTGCAGAATACTCGCCTTGGCGCTCAGCTTGTCCGCGACCGTCTTGCGGGCGCTCTCGTAGGTCACCACTTCGGAGGCCGCGACGAACGCGCCAAGCATGGCCACGTTAGTCGCTTTGGGTGAGCCGGCCTCCATCGCAATTTTGCTGGCCGGTACCAAAAATTCGGTAATATCCGTGCGGTCGGTTTTGGTGTTGATCAGCGATGAGTTCACCAGAAGGAGTCCGCCCGGTCTTATTTTGGACACGAACTTGTCAAATGACGGTCGGTTGAACACACAAGCGGCGAAAGGTTCGTTGATGATCGGCGAACCGATCCGCTGTTCCGAAATCACGACCGTGCAATAGGCGGTGCCGCCGCGCATCTCCGGGCCGTACGAGGGTAGCCAGACCACGTTCTTGCCCTCTTTGATTGCCGCATACGCCAACAGTTGCCCGGCGAGCAGAACTCCCTGGCCGCCAAACCCGGCAAAGGTGACTTCGAACTGTTTCATGCCGATTGGCCTTCCACGCCCGAATCTTTGTACGCTTTGAGTGGGTAGTACGGGATCATGCTGTCGGCGAGCCATTCGGTTGACTCGCCCGGGGTCTTCCCCCAGTTGGTCGGACAAGTCGAGAGGACTTCAATCAAACTGAAACAGCGTCCTTCGATCTGATATTGGAACGCCTTCTTGATGGCCTTCTTCGCCCGGACAATATGCTGGGGCGAATGGACGGATACTCGCTCCAGATAGGCCGGAGTCACTAACGTCGAGAGGAGTTCGCACATACGGATCGGCATACCGGTGTCGGCGGTGTTGCGTCCGATCGGGCAGGTGGTGGTGATCTGACCGGGCAAGGTGGTCGGAGCCATCTGGCCGCCGGTCATGCCGTATATGGCGTTATTCACGAAAATAGTCGTGAACTTCTCGCCCCGATTGGCGGCGTGGATAATTTCCGACATCCCGATCGAGGCCAGGTCACCATCGCCCTGATACGTGAACACAATCATATCGGGCCTGAGACGCTTGAAACCGGTGGCCAGCGCCGGAGCGCGTCCATGGGGGGATTCCAGAAAATCGACATTGAAATAGTTGTAAGCAAGGACCGAACATCCGACCGGCGCCACCCCGACCGTGCGTTCACGCACCCCAAGCTCGTCGATCGATTCGGCGACCAGGCGATGGATGATTCCGTGGGTGCACCCCGGACAATAGTGGGTGACGACGTCGGCGAGGGTGGTGGGTCGTTGGAAAATGGGACTGGATTGGGTTTCCATGGTTCGATTACCCTTTCGCCTGTTTGACGACGGCTTCGATGTGCGCCACCACTTCTTCGGGTGAAGGAACAATGCCGCCGGTACGTCCGAAAAACTTGACCGGCTTGGTGCGACCAGCCACCCGTTCGACATCTTCGAGCATCTGTCCCATACTCATTTCGATCGTGAGAATCGTTTTGATATTCGGCTTGTCAATTTCCGTCCGGAGCTGGACCTCGGGGTACGGAAAAACGCTGATTGGCCGGAACAACCCCACGGAAACCCCTCGCGACTCCAATTCGTCGATGGCGGTCTGGCAGATGCGCGCCATTGTGCCATAGGAAACAACCAGCACCGAATTGGCGGACGAGACTTTGTATAATTCGCACCGGGTTTCTTCGCGCTTCATCTGCTCGTACTTTTTGGCCAGAGCAATATTGTTCTGCTCAAGTGCGGCCGGATCGAGAAAGAGGGATTTTTGTATCCGTGGCCGACGCCCTTTGGCGCCCGTGGCCGCCCAGTTTTCAGGATGAGAATTGTAGGTGGTGACCTTTTCGGGAAACTCCACCGGCTCCATCATCTGACCGATCATGCCGTCGCCGAGAATCATGGCCGGGGTGCGATATTTGTCCGCCAAATCAAACGCCAGAAAAGTCAAGTCGACCGCTTCCTGAATGGTCGAGGGAGCCAGGACCACCAGCCGGTAATCTCCGTGGCCGCCTCCCTTGGTGGCCTGCAGGTAATCGGATTGGGCGGGGAGAATGCCGCCAAGTCCCGGACCACCGCGCATGATATTGAGCACCACACACGGTAGGTGCGCCCCCGCCATGTATGACAGGGCTTCCTGCATCAAGCTGATCCCCGGACTGGATGACGAGGTGAATACCCGTTTACCGGTTGCGGACGCGCCGAACAGCATATTGCCGACCGCGATTTCACTCTCGGCCTGAAGAAAAACGCCGCCGACATCCGGCATTCTCTTGGCCAGATACTCGGCGACTTCAGTTTGCGGCGTGATCGGATAACAAAAATAATTGATGGCGCCGGCCCGAATCGCCGCTTCGGCCATGGCTTCGTTTCCCTTCATGAGTACTTTGGCCATCTGGATGCCTCGTTCCTCAATAATCCAGAATCCGAAAGACGGTGCCGTGGGCGTTGACAGTTATCGCGGCATCGGGACAGGTCACGGCACAAATCGTACACCCGATACAGCGCGATGGATCGTGCGTGTAGGCATAGAAATACCCGCGCAGGGTGATGTCTTTGGACATCGAGAGAATACGCTGGGGACAGGCCCGGACGCACAACTCGCACCCCTTGCAATGATTCTTGTCGATCGTAATACCCGGCATCAAATCCCTCGCTTGCGGGTCATCGAAGTCGGTGCGGGTGTCCGGGTTTCCCACGGTTTGAGCAGTTCACGGTCGAGCGGCAGGATCGGATACGCTCCGGTCAAATGTCGTTCGATCTCCGAACAGAGCGAATTAAGGGCGCTGACAAATACCAATGGCACGCCGATAGTATCGGCCACTTCTTGCGCCAGCGCGACACCCTCGACCACGACTAAGGGCGTAGTTTCGGCGGCCAAGTGCGTATTGGAGATCACACCGGTGATTTTCATTCGGGATGAAGTTTGAATCTCGTTGATCATCTTGAGCGAGCCGTCGAGGTCCAGCGTAAACGGTCGCCGGGCGTTGTGCACGAGCAGAAGTTCATACTCGCCTGCAACGAAAGCGTCGGCCAGCGAACTTAGCACCCGCGCCCCCAGATCATCACCGCCGACATCGAGCACCAGCCGCGACAAGCGGCGCTCAATCGCGGTGTGGATTTCGGGGATGATAATGGGAAGGTCGGCAAAGGTGTAGGCGCCGGACGGAATCAGCGATAAGACGCCATATCTGGTCAGGGCCGCGGCCGCTTCACGCGAACGGAAATATGGGTTTATAATGTCAAGGTCGGCGATTGCCACCGGATCACCCGGTAGGGTGGCCAGATACCGGGCAAGATTGACGGATACTTCGGATTTGCCGCTACCAAACCCGCCGACAATCGTCACGATTTTAGCGGCAAAGGCCGGATAGCGGGAGGGGGTGTAGTCAACTCTGGGCGTCGCGGCAGTCATTCTAACAGTCTATCATTCCGCCAGTTAGTTGGCAAGGTCGAAGCTCTTAGCCACGCGAAAGCGGTTTGTTTTTATCTTCTTAGAAGATCGCCGAAAATGCCGCGCAAGTCAAGGCGAATGTGAAAAAAATAACGAAAACTAACCTGTTGACAGGGGAGGTTATGGCTCAGTATCCTATTGGCAATTATGTAGTTAAGTATGGGTCGTCAGAGGCCATTGGTGTTGAATATGAGGAGCGAATCGTGATATGTGTCGGGTAAGATTCTTTGGTGGATGGTCGATCCTTTTTGCGGCGATGCTGGGTGTGATTTTTGTCGCAACCGAGTGCCAGAAGAAGAATGAAGCGGCCCGAGACGATGCGCCGAAGGTGGATTCCAGCTATGCCGACTGGAAGACGTTCGCGTACCAGAACATCAAGATTATTTACCCGCCCAAACATCCGCTTGAGAGCACGCTCACCGGTATGGCCGCCGGCTATGCGATGGCCGTGAAAAAAGTCGAAGAGATGTTGGGAATGCCGCCGCTTACCGACACGTTGAAAGTCTATTATTACACTGGTTTCGGTCAGGGGAGAGAAATAACCGGGCGAAAGTATCCGTATGCCGATTCAGCCGCAATCCACTTCTGGTTGCCAAGTTTTTACGGCCCCACCCTGATGCAATACCTTCTGCCTCGGTGGGCGCCCGATCCGCCGCGCCACAAATTTCTCAAGCACGGCCTGATTTCGCTCTTTGATTTTTCGGGGCAGAACTATCACGCCTCGACCATCGGATACAAAAATGCCGGCAAGTTGATCGGGCTGGCAGAACTGGCGGTTGACACAGCCACCAACTCCGATGAAGAGCGGTACCAGTCGGGCGAGGCGGCCTCGCTTTGCGCCAGTATTCTGGGGGCGTACGGTCCTCAGAAGTTGCGCGAACTGTATGTGTCAAAGACGTCTTTCGATTCCAGCGT
>JBGOTX010000106.1:0-6422 GCA_041476705.1 Candidatus Zixiibacteriota bacterium | reverse complement strand
TTCCGGCCCATTCGACGGGAAGGCCGGAGATGCGGCGATTACTGCCGTGAGTGACTACGCTGAACAGAAACGACTTGGGCGCCGCAAGGTGAACTATAAGTTGAAGGACTGGTCGATCTCCCGCCAGCGGTACTGGGGATGTCCGATCCCGATCATCCATTGTCCCGGGTGTGGGCCGCAGGTGGTTCCCGATGACCAACTTCCAGTAGTTCTGCCGTATGTCGAAAACTACGCCCCAAAGGGTCGGTCGCCGCTAGCCGATGTGTCTGAGTACATGGCGACTGTCTGTCCCAAGTGCGGGGGGAAGGCCGAGCGCGACCCCGATACGATGGACACGTTTGTCTGCTCATCCTGGTATTTTCTGAGGTATTGTGACGCTCACAACACGGCGGTCCCTTTCGACAAGGGGATGGCCAACCGCTGGATGCCGGTTGACCTGTATGTCGGCGGAATTACCCACGCCACCGGACATTTGATCTATTTCCGGTTCTTCACCAAGTTCCTGAAGGATATCGGCTGGCTAGACTTTGAGGAACCCGCCGAGCGGCTGTTTAACCATGGGATGGTTATGGACGCCCGGGGTGAAGTCATGTCTAAATCAAAGGGAAACGCGGTCTCGCCGATTACCCTCATGGAGGAGCGCGGCACCGATATCGCCCGGCTGGCCATGTACTTTACCGCACCGTCCGATAAAGAAGTGCTCTGGAGCGATGACGGGATAACCGGCGTCGAAAAGTTCGTGCTCAACCGAGTAATGCCGATTGTGCAGTCGTATCGCAAGACCAATCCCGACCTAAAGCAATACTTTAAGGTCGACTCGCTGTCACCCGACGAGCGGTCGATCTACATCAAGCTCAACCAAACGGTCAGGCGGGTCAGTGAGTCGATGGATCGGCTCCAGTTCAACACCGCCATTTCAGCTTTGATGGAGCTCGTGCGCGACTACGATCCGGCCAAAGTCAGATTGGACGCCCTCAACGACCAGATCGTAATCAAGACCATTCAAATGATTGCGCCAATGGCGCCGCACGTGGCTGAAGAACTCTGGGAGACGCTGGAATTCACCCAATCGGTGTTCAGGTCCCGGTGGCCGGAATTTGACCCGGACGCCGTTCAAGGAGATACTATCGGAGTCGCTATTCAGATTAACGGCAAGCTTCGAGACTCGGTGATCGTGCCGTCAGACGCAACCCAACGCGACATAGAGAGAGCCGCATTGGAGAATCCGAAGGTAGCCACACACTTGCAGGGGAAAGAGATAATCAAGAAGATATATGTACCGGGTAGACTGCTCAATATCCTGGTTCGGGGATAGGAGTTGGCCAGCGAGGGTAGAGTTTCATAGTGTCACTACAGATTGCCGGTTCTTATAAGTTAACATAATATATATTATGGGACGTTATCGGCTATGAATGATCCATTCCCCTATAACGCTTCTCCCCCCATCAACGACGGGACCGCGCCACTACTACGTTTTCAACTCTAAAGAAATCTGCTGATGGACTTGATGCCATGTCGGAAGCTCGGATACACCGAGCGGAGGCGAGCTATATCTGCTTGAAGCCCCAGTCGGCCAGTTTGCGGGCCTCGCGGAACCGGGACATCGCTCCGGGCGCACCTAAGGCCACTACCGTCAGCCGCTCCCCCGCTCGGTTCTGAATCAGCGAAACGACACAATACTGCGAGGCCCGGATATACCCCGTCTTGCCGGCCAGAATATTGTACGGGGAATGCATGAGCAGGTTGGTGTTGGAAATCGACTTGGTGACCGGCCGGCGTCGATTGAGAATTTTGACCCGGTAGTTGGTGGTTGAAGTAATACGCGCAATCAGCGGATACGACCGGGCATGGTACAGCAGTTTAGCCACTTCAGAAGCAGTTGACACGTTCCGTTCATCGAGACCGGTCGGCTCAACAAACTGGGTACTAACCAGTCCAAGGGACTTGGCCTTGGCGTTCATTTCTTCGGCAAACTTGTCGTATGATCCGCACACCGCCCGGGCCAGCGCCCGCGTCGCCCGATTGTCCGAAACCATCAGCGACGTGTACAGCAGATCATTCAACGTCATTTTGTACCCGATCATCAGGCGTGACCGCGAGGATTGATATGCATCCTCCCGCGTGATCACGACCGTCTGGTCGAAATCCGGCTGTCGGTCCAGCAGGACCATCGCCGACATCAATTTGCTGATAGAGGCGATGGATCTGACTTCGTCGGGATTCTTGGCGTACAGAACCGAGCCGTCGTCGAAATTGACCACTAATGCCGATTTTAGCCGGACAGCGAGACCCGAAGTCTTGGCTCGGTGAAAGTCCAGGGTGTAGTCGGATTCTTTGCTCACGGCCATGGCTTGGGCCGAAGACACCTCGATCACGTCGTTCGTGCCGAGAATCCAGCTTGCACCGATCACGATGCCCGCGCCAAGTATGCCGACTGTCAGGTATTTCCGCATCATCATCAATATAATCAATAATCAGTACTTAACCCATTTTATGATTTCAGGTAAGGTCGGGCGTTTACCGTACATAAGAATGCCGACCCGGAAGATTCTGGCACTTAGCCAGATCATGCCGATGATGGCCAGGACCAGCAGAGCAAACGACAGGATTGCCTGACCCAGAATTCCAGTCATCCCCCCCACCCCGGTCATCGTCGGTGCGATAACGGCTATACGCATGACCATCATGGTCGGAGAAAAGAACGGAATAAATGACAGGGTGGTTGCCATCACCGAATTCGGATCTTGCATAATTGACATACCGAGAATGACCGGCAGGATTAGGACCATGACAATGGGGAACAGGAAATTCTGCGCTTCTTTGTCGCTGTTCACCACCGATCCGATGACGGCAAACAGGGTCGAAAACAGAAGATACCCCCCCAGGAGAAAGAGCGAGAAGAATATCACGAGGATAGGATTGAACACGACTCTCATAATGCTCGGATCGATGTGCAAGCTCAGCGCACCGCTCACTCCCAGCATGAGCAGACCAAGAACTATCCAGACAGCCAGTTGCGTAAACGCCGCGGCTCCAAGTCCAAACAGCTTGCCCGCCATAAGTTGGAACGGCGTGACCGAGGACACCATAACCTCCATGATGCGGGAGCTCTTTTCGTCTATCACGGATCGCATCACCGTCTGACCGTACGTAAGGATCATCATATAAATTATCATCACGATGATGAACGATGCGAACAGTCTGACCTGGGGATCAACGGCCTGACCGGTCGTGTCGCGTCGCGCCAGATCGATTCTTTCCGTTAATTTGAGTACGGAATCGACCGGCAAATTGATGCTCGACTCCGTCAGGCGGGCCGACGACACGATGTTTGACAAAGAGGTTTCAAACCTGCCGATGGACTTAAAGTCTTCATTATTGGCCACCAAGAACATCGAATCCGAAGGCGCCCGTTCCGCCATTGGCTTGACGACCAGGAAATACCTGATCGTTCGGGCCGACACCGCCCCACTCAAAGAGTCATATAGAAATCTAAATCGCGAAGTGTCGTTGTTCGAAAATTCAAACACTTGCGTAACCTTATAATAGTGGGTCACATTATCTGCTAGTTTAATCGTGTCGAGAGACATTGCGAATCGCCGGCCTATCCCCTGACCGCCCTGATCGATCACCGCCAATTGCAAAGTATCGGAAGACGAGCGGTTGGCCAGCCAGGCGGGCAAGAGCATAAAGACGGCCATCATCGCCGGTGTCAACAGAATGCCGATGATAAACGATTTCTTCTTTACGACCTGCGCGTATTCTCGCTGGGCGATGAGCCATATTTTACGCATGCAATCCCTCCTTCGGCTTGCTCAGTTCAGAGCGATCCACCTTGGCAACTTCGATAAAAATGTCGTACAACGACGGCTCGACGATTTCGAAGCGCCGCACGCTCACTTTTTCGACGATGGCCTTGAGGATCCCCGACGGATTCCCGCCGTTACCGAGACGCAGTTCCAGGTAATTGGTAAACTCAGTGACCGAGGCCACACCCGGAATTGATTTGATAAAAGAACCATCGCCCTCGATTTCGATTTGTACGGCATTGCGGCCGAATTGCGCTTTGACCTCGCTCAGGCGGCCGTCCAGCACCTTTTGCCCGCGCGAAATCATACAGAGGTGATCGCAAAGCTTCTCGGCCTGCTCCATTACATGGGTCGAAAAGAGTATGGTCTTGCCGGCACGTTTCAGATCGAGCAGGACGTTCTTCATCAGCTCCGTGTTGAGCGGGTCAAGCCCTGAAAACAGTTCATCAAGGATGATAATCTCCGGCTCATGAACGAGCGTGGTGATGAACTGGAGCTTTTGTTGCATGCCTTTGGAGAGTTCCTCGACCTTCCGATCCCGGTAGTCCTTCAAGTCCATGCGCGTCAGCCAGGGATCGATCGCCGATTTAGCCCGGGCGGCCGATACTCCTTTGAGCTCGGCCATATAGACAATCACTTCGGCCAGGGTCATTTTCTTGTACAACCCCCGCTCCTCGGGAAGATATCCAACTCGGTCCTTGAAATTGTCTCCGACCGGCTGGCCGTCGAGCAATACGCGGCCGGAATCCGGCGGGACGATATTCATGATCATCCGGATGGTCGTCGTCTTGCCCGCGCCGTTGGGCCCGATGATGCCGTACATCGATCCCTTCGGCACTGCCAGCGAGAGGTCTTCGACCGCCACTTTGCCGTCGTATTGCTTGCGAATATGCTCGAGCTGTAAATACATATCTCTCCTTACTTCCACAGATCGTTAGTATTCATACGGAGAGCCGGGGAATCAACAAAAAACGCCCGGCCGGGTTGTTCACAAGCTCATGAGTTCAGCGAAGCGCGAGGCATTCCGCACCGCCTGCCCCAGATGACAATTATTGAAAAATACGTAGGCCGTGCTCACTTTGCGCAAGATCTTGTCGATCCGCTCTCGCCATTCCGACAATTCTTCCTCTGAATACGAGTAATCGTAGCGAAGGTTCCCGCCCTCCCACCAATGTTCACCGTTGCGGCCATGCAGACGGATGTAGACCGTATCGGTAGTGGCGAAAACGTCGGGTTTGAGCAAACCGGGCAACTGGGGCTCATCGACACATACATATCCGATGTTTTCGGCCTTCAGCCGGTCGTACATGGCCCGATTTACCCAGCCGTTGTGGCGAAATTCGGCGAACAGGCGATTCGGCGCCACCGCCTCGCGGCAAATAGACAGGTAGTCGAGCGCGTCGGCGCTGAATCGAAATGAAAAGGGAAACTGGGCCAGGAGCCCCGAAAGCTTCCCCGTATCAACGAGCGGTTCGATCGCCTCGGAGAACTTGCGGCGATCATCTTCCAGATCAACCCGGCGGTGGGTAAAGGACTGCGGCACCTTCACCATGAAATCAAACCCTTCGGGTGCTTTCTTGACCATGTTTGCCATGACAGCGGGATGCGGTATCCGGTAATAGGTGGAGTTAACTTCGACAGTATGAAAATGACTGACATAGAAATCAAGCATCATTCCTTTGTCGATATCGGCCGGATAGAAATTCCCCCGCCAGTCCTCAAAGCTGTACCCGGAGGTACCAATGCGCACCGATTGGGGCATAGCGTTAAACCTTTACTTCACCTTACCATATCCATGGTCGCCGATTATGGGGCCTTTTGATTAACCTCTAAGTCTGTCGTTGCGAGCAAAGCAATCTCGCTTTCTGTCTAAGTGTTGATCGCAAAGCGAGATTGCTTCGTCGCGCCGAAGACATCGCTCCTCGCAACGACGGATTTTCTGACTATCTCAACATTCCCTATGACTCTCGCCGCTCTTTCTTCGGCCGCTGGAAGCGAATCCGTCCGCAGGATGGGCAGATCCATTTGCGGTTCTTGTGAAACACGCGCTTCTGTTCGCGCATGGTGACTTTGCACTTCGGGCAGGTCATCGAGTCAACTTAAGTGCGTCACTCAACAGAAACTCGATCCGTCCGATGAGGGTGGACATTCGTGACATGACTGTATATCCGAAGGTCGTTCCAAAAAACAACATCAAGAAGAGCGTGCCCAATTTGGCCGTACGACCGAACCAGCCGGTGTGCTCATGACTAAAATAGAAATACGCCAGCGTACACACAACCCCGACCAAGACGACAATCGCGGAGAAATTCGGCAGGCCGCTGACATCCAATAGCGGCGTCACCGTGTCGGCCAACTGTTTCAAGGTGCGGGCTTCGAGCATGGCCGGGATAGCCGCACCGGCACCGGAACCAATCAGCACGGCCAACGGAAGACGCGACCAGACCGCCGCCCGCCTGGAAAAGCGGGCGAACATCAACAATCCGAGCACCAGAGGAATGAGCAAATGCCATTCGTGCCCCTGGGTCAGAGGCAGAACCAGCTTGGCCATGATATTGTTCGACCAGGTGACAACGAGCGTGTATCCAATTGTCACCCCCACCAGGAGAAACT
>JBGOTX010000105.1:0-6438 GCA_041476705.1 Candidatus Zixiibacteriota bacterium | reverse complement strand
GAAGCGATGGCGGCCAAAGTCGACCGGGTACTACTTGACAATCAATCGATCGAGTCGCTGGCGTCGCTGGTACGAATTGCCCGCCAGCTCGATCCGACCGTACAGTTGGAGGCCTCCGGGAATGTGTCGCTCGACACGGTGGCCGCCATAGCCGCCACGGGTGTGGATTTCATTTCGGTCGGGTCGCTCACGCATTCGGCGCCGGTCTCGGATTTTTCTTTGCAGGTGACCCGATGACACCCGCCGAATCTTTGGCCGAACGTTTGCTGTTTCACCTGCGGAAACACCCCGGACAGACCTTTGCGTTTGACCGCCTGACCAAATCGCTGAAAACCGATCGTGCCACGCTTGATCATGCCGTACAACAGCTGATCGAATGGGGGTATCGGCTCAGGGTGCGGCCCTCGCTGGGGATTACTTTTGTTCGGGCCACCGACCAGATGACCGAAACCGAAGTCTCATATCAATTGTCGACTCGTGTGATCGGAAAACGAATTCTGGCCTTTCGCACGGTGCAGTCGACCAACGATATTGCCACCACCCAGGCCGAGCATGGCGCACCCGAAGGGACAATCGTGGTGGCCGATCAGCAGACCAGAGGGCGCGGGCGTTTGGGGCGTACCTGGTTTTCATCGGCCGGAACCGGTATTTACCTGTCGATTGTGCTAAAGCCGAAGTTTCCGCCCGAGGACGCTCCCGGATTGTCTCTGCTGACGGCTCTGGCGCTGGCCGAAACGCTTGAGAAGACCTGCAAAGGGGGGGTGCAGATCAAATGGCCTAACGACGTTTTGCTCGGCGGCCGCAAAGTCGCGGGCATCCTGACCGAGTTATCGGCCGACCGCAATAAGATCGCTCATGTTATTGTGGGAGTGGGGGTGAATGTCAACCATGGGGCCGGGCATTTCCCCGACGATCTTCGCGATTCCGCTACGTCGGTGCGTCTGTATCAGAAACGGAAAGTCGACCGGGTGGCACTGCTGAAACGGTTCCTTGGGCAATTCGAGCAGGAGTATGCGGCGTACAAGAAGTACCGCCTCAAGAAAGCGCACCGTCGCCTGCGACGGTTTTCATCGCTGTTGGGCCTGCAGGTCACGGTGCTGGCGGGGCAGAACCGGATTAGCGGAACGGCGCGGGATATCGATGACCACGGGCGGCTGGTGATCGAATCGGACGGGAACCAGCTCGCCATCACCGCCGGCGAAGTAACGGTGGCGAAAGATTGAAGTTCGCACGGTCTTGCGGTGGGGCTTCTTCAAGTGTAGCTTGGCGTCATGTACAACTCAACCGTGATGGATCATTTCCTTAATCCGAGGCATGCCGGCGAAATTGCCGATCCCGATGGCGTCGGGCAGGTGGGGAATCCGTCCTGCGGTGACGTGATGAAATTGTATATAAGAGTGATCGACGGAAAACTGGCCGATGTCAAATTCAAGACTTTCGGGTGTGCGGCCGCAATCGCCACCAGTTCGGCGGCGGCGGAACTGGTGATCGGCAAGTCGCTCGAAGAGGCCTGTGCTCTCACCAAAGAAGATGTTGCCGACAAGTTACATGGTCTCCCGCCGGAAAAAATGTCGTGCTCGAATCTCGCCCCCGATGCCATCCGCGCCGCGATTACGGATTATCGCGCAAAATCGGGTGGAGGCGGTTGAGGGTTCCACGAACGCGTCAGGTGGGGACGCCTGACGCCACTTCAAAGCTGAATTATGCCTGAACTCCCCGAAGTAGAGACCGTCTGCCGTGGACTCCGTGAAACCGTAATCGGGAAAACGATCGTCGGCGTCCGCGTGAACGCGCCGACCAGTTCGATTGTCGTCAGCCGAAACCTTCACCCGCATGATTTTGCTCAAGCGTTGTCCAATCGGACGATTCTATCGGTCAATCGACGGGGGAAGAACATTCTGATCGGATTGTCGGGCGGGGTCACACTCTGGGTGCATCTGAAAATGACCGGGCACTTCTTTTTCGATGAACGCCCCACCCCACCGGAAAAGCATGACCTGGTTTTGCTTCGATTGTCTTCTGACAATTTCCACATCTCTTCAGTGCGAGGCGTAGTGCCTGCCGACGCATCGCCCACCCATCTGTCGTTGCGAGGAGCGAGGTCTTCCGAGCGACGAAGCAATCTCGCCCTCTCCTATCTCCGCTTCAACGACTACCGCCGCTTTGGGCGGCTCCGGCTCTTCAAAGACGATGAACTGTGGCAACAGAAGGGACTCAAAGAACTTGGCCCGGAGCCGCTGGAGATGTCGGCTGGTGATTTTGTTGCGCTGGCGCACGGTCGACCGCGCATGCTCAAAGCGGCTCTGCTGGATCAGTCATTTATTGCGGGCATAGGCAATATTTACGCCGATGAATCGCTCTGGGCGGCGCGCCTGCATCCGAAACGGCTGACCACTTCGGCGTCATCAGCCAAACTCACCGAATTGCATCGCCATATCCAGCGACTGTTGCGACTGGCGATTCGCAAAGCGGGAACCTCGGTGGACAGTTATTCGGGGGTCGACGGCCGGCCAGGTTCATTTCAGAAGTATCTCAAAGTATACAGTCGCGAGGGACTTCCGTGTCCGAGATGCGATGCCAAGATCGTGCGCCGCAAGATCGGTTCAAGATCAGCGCATTATTGTCCGAAATGCCAGCGAGTGTGTAAATAGCTTCAGGATAACCGGCTTCAGTCGTCCAAACCGGAATCCGATTGGTTCATGTACAGCTCGGCAGTCTCACGGACAAGGCGGGACTGCCCCGAAGCTGATATACATGTATTCAACCAGCGCGAGGACGTCTACGATGTCAGTATTCGGCTGACCGTCCAGACTTGCGGACACCGGGCAACAGAGGGGTCTTTGAGAAATCCAGAGATAATCTACCAATGCCGTCAAATCGGAAATATCGATGCTATTGCTTGCATCACAGTCGACATTGCCGCGAGTACCTAGGCAACATGTTTGAGTCAGCTGTCCCCACAGAACGACGGCCCCGCGATATTGACCCGACATTTTGTCCTTGAGCAAAAGCGTGCCGTCGATAGAATGGCCCGATTTCGGCGAGAAGACCAGATCCCAGTCCAGCAGTATGTCATCGGGCAAGGCAGAGGCAAGAGATGCGGTCTGCCCCACAAAGTCGTGCTCTTTGACCGGCCCAACGGCCGGAGCGGCCAGAATGAGCTTCCTTACGGTAAATCTGACGATAGTCCCGGTTGCCGGAACTGCGGTCCTGCCCACTTCGGATTCGAAAATAATTCGGCCGATACGGCACGCGCTGTCCCAGTTTACCGGAATGGTCGGCGGCTGGGGCTCGTTATATAGCTGATCGTACGCGTACATGCGGTCGTCCATCGACCAGGACCCGTCGCCGTTGACATCGTTCAAGACAATCGACATTCGGCGGTCATCGGATGGATCATTGGGCGTGCCGGCGCCGATATCCCAGATCTCAAACGGCGCCCGTACGGCGGCCAGGGCTCTTGTCGAACGGATGTAAAACTGGGAACCCGAGGGAGTGAATCTGATTTCCCAATCGTGAGTGTCCATGTGCCCGTAGAAATTCAATATCCCTGACCCGTGGTCGCCGATTTTCCAGTCACCGGTGCTGTTGGCGCGCCCCAACACGTGTCTTCCGAAGGGCGGTTCCACCTCTCCATTTCCATTGCGCATCTCCTGAGCGGAATCCACATCGGCACCCCGGGTCGTACGCTGAACTTCCTGATGAGGAGCGAGACGGAACACGGTGGTGTCGCTTGTCTCCGGGTAGACCGTTCCCAGCCCCGTTGTCTGGCAAAGAACACTTATTGTTTGGCGGCGCTGGTCGCCCAAGTCGGTTGGAGCAAAAGAAATTACCCCGCGGGCCCCATTTTTGTTCGTGGTCTGTGCCTCGAAACGAAGCCGCTGGCCGTGGCGCAATTCATTCATCGAGTGCCCCGGTTCAAGCGCCAGCCAGGCCCCGTAGAGTATATCCATCGTGGCGGCGTCTCCGCGGATGTTCTTAGTGGTATACTCGGCCAGTGGACCGGCCTCGTCACCGGGATAGGTTGAATTGAAGATGAAGAGATACTCCCGCCCGCCAAAGTGCTCCGGATCATCAAGGTCCCAGGTGCTGTTGAACGTTCGGGAATCCGGTTGCTCGCAGAATCCCACGTTCAATTGTCGCATATGATCGATATCCCAAACGGCGAAGGGAACCTCAACCAGGCCGGCGAAACTGTAGCCAGGACCCACATAGCGATATGCCTTTTGTGTCATCCGGTCGGAAAACACGATGTCGACCCGCGGAAATGAGTCGGGTTGATCGAAAGAATGTAGCTGACTTCCCCAAAAGGCGTCGCCATAGCTACATCCGTGATTGAAATATTCGACCCCGAAATTGATTCCGGCGAGCCACCGCTCGGAGTCCGGCGCAAACCGCACGTCCTGAAGTCGACCGTAGTCGCTGACGGATGTGATAAATGACTGACACTCCGTCTCCTTAAGGACTCCGTTGAGTGTCAATTTCAACAAGCCGAGAGATTCAAATCGGTTGGAGCCGTGAATAGTTGCGTATCGCAATACCACTTCCTGGCTATCACCCGGATTGAACGCGATCGGACCGCAGGAAGCCATAGTCCGGCGATCGGCAGGATTGGCATCGATGTCCCCCTGCTGTGTAATGGGGTCTCCTGAATTCATATACCGAAGGAACCGTCCGTCGTAGAGATAGGGCGTTCCATCCCGATTTAGTCCGTGCATGTAGTTGAACGATTGGACCCGTGCCGCAGGGTCAGTGCCATTAATGTATTTGGAAAACGCTGTCATCCCTAAATTCCTATAACCATGAAGAACGTTTCCAAAGTAGATGGCCGAATCTCCGGACGACGGTACAATCGGCCCGACCATCAGCTTTCCCCCCCAGGCCGGGGGAGCCGAGCCGTACTTGGCATCGGCATTGGTGGCGTTGTAAACAAAGAAGGTGTTTTGTAGGGTGTCACAACCCACCAAATCGTCTGAAGCCCCTCCCAGGTCCGGATCGGCCCAGAACGCCACGTAGAAATCGGCAATGTTCTTGGACCCTTTGTTGTACAGCTGATATTTAACGTTGATCACATTACTTTCACTGGAATCGCTTGACGCCCAGACTGTCTGCCTGACTTCAATCCCCAGCGGCGCAGTTCCGCCCGCGTTGTTAGTGTGGTCCGCCGGTTCTGCATCATTATAAACACACCAGGCCGTCTGGTCACCCAGTAACAGCGGGTGACCGGCGCTGTCCAGCGGCGCACCCTGAGCGACGGGCCATTGCAGATAGTCGGCGTTAGGATTGGAAGCCATACTGTCACGATACAGCTTGTACACCCGATACTTGTTGTCCAAGTACAAGGGATCGTACGAACCGCCTATCATGTTGCCAGGAACATATTCGGTGCTATATTCGGCCACTGTAATCAAGGTGTCGGGGCCGACAATGCCGCCCATCCAGAGGCCGGCGCTGAACACCACGGTCTTGTCATTTACGCCGGATTGAATGTCGGCGATCGAAGTGTATGGGTAATACAGGCCATCGTTTCGCCCGAATTGCTTCGAGGCATCATAGAACAGATGTCCCAGGTTCGACACAAAGCCAAGGAGCTTGTTGGCGTTAACGTATTTATTGTAGTCGATGAGTCCGGGGGACAGCGAGGCGGTTGGAGCAGATTGACTTTTGGGTGGCAACGCCACCGCCGATGCTATGCTCAGACAGACCACGATGCACGCGACATTCACTGCTTGCCATTTCATAATCGCCCTCCGAAAGTTCAGTACCGGCCCCACCATCGTTGTTCGACGCAGGCAACGGGGCCAAAAACAATTAAAGATAACAATCATCGACCTAGTTGTCAAGATCATAATTTCCGGGTCTGAACGCCAAATCTCATCGACCGGCGCGAATCTGTCGGCTGGTTACGCTATACGCCCCAGCGACCCCGCCACCACCTCATGTAGATCCGCCCGGTAATGCAGACCGGCCGATTCCGATTGTCGCATGATCCGGCCGAAAGTCTCGAACTCGCTCCTGTCGGCGAGTCGGACGGCGTAAATCTCGTTATGATCGGTGTTGGAAAAATCGCCGCTCACATGCCTGGCCTGAAAAACAAACGACCGCCAGGTCACCAAATCCCACTTGTTGCTGTCGGCCACAAACTTTACCGAAGTACGAAGGATGTATTTGAGGACTTCGATTTCACACCCGGTCTCCTCGTGTGCTTCCCGATTAATCCCCTCAAGAAAGCTCTCGCCCGGATGGATTCCCCCCGACGGCGCGCGGAAAAGTCCGGGCGGGTACGGATGTTTGGCGATCACGATCAGTTGACCGTCTTTTTCGATATAGAGGGTGACATCGTGGTCGCGGCCAAGTTTTTGCGATGATCGAATCCGGTCCAGTTCGGCGGTTGTGGCGGGCATAACGAACTCACGATACGCCGGCACGCCAAAGCGG
>JBGOTX010000104.1:0-6443 GCA_041476705.1 Candidatus Zixiibacteriota bacterium | reverse complement strand
GGACAGCACAAACACCACCGACTTGCGCTTGATGACATGGTTCAGGTATTCGAGCGCGCCGCCGATATCGGTCGCCACTCCTTTCGGCTCGAAATACAGCACTTCGCGAATGAGACGCAACACGTGGCCGCGCCCCTTCTTGGGCGGAATGAACTTTTCGATCCGGTCGGTAAAAATGATCAGCCCGACCTTGTCGCTGTTCTTGATGGCGGAAAAGGCCAGCACCGCGCACAGTTCGGCGGCGGTATCGCTCTTGAACCGGGTGCGGGTGCCGAATCGGCCTGACGACGAGGCATCGACCATTATCACCACCGACAACTCACGCTCCTCGCGATATTTCTTGACATGCGGAAAGCCGGTGCGGGCCGTCACATTCCAGTCGATCAGGCGAATGTCGTCCCCCGGGATATACTGGCGCACCTCTTCGAACTCCATCCCCTGGCCTTTGAAGGTGGAATGGTATTCGCCCGAAAAGAGATCGTTGACCAATCGCTTGGTTGTGATCTCGATACGGCGGACTTTTTTGAGAATTTCGCGCGGAATCATCGGCTCACGGCACTTCGATCGTATCAAACACCTTTTTTACGATATCGTCGGCCGTGACTTCCTCGGCCTCTGCTTCGTACGTCAGCAACACGCGGTGTCGCAAAACGTCCGGGCCGATGGCCTTGATATCCTCCGGGGTGATATACCCGCGTCCCTTGATAAAGGCGTGGGCTTTGGCCGCGAGATTCAGATAGATCGTGGCGCGCGGCGACGCGCCGAACGCAATCATGTCCTTGATACCGATCAGACCGTATTTCTGCGGCTCGCGCGTCGCAAAGACGATATTAATGATATATTCCTTCACCTTTTCATCGACATAGATCGACCGCACCACGTCGCGCGCCTTGACGATATCGTGCTGAGAAATGACCTTCTCGATCGCCGGAACAGTGGTGGCCGTGTTGCGATCCATGATGATCCGCTCTTCGGCCGGGCTGGGGTAGGTGATCTTGAGCATCAGCATAAACCGGTCGATCTGGGCTTCGGGAAGCGGATACGTCCCCTCCTGCTCGATCGGGTTCTGGGTCGCCAGCACCAAAAATGGATCATCAAGCTTGAAGGTGGTCTCGCCGATCGTCACCTGTCGCTCCTGCATCGCCTCCAACAGGGCCGATTGCACTTTGGCGGGAGCGCGGTTGATTTCGTCGGCCAGGATAATATTGGCGAAGACCGGCCCTTTTCGGACCGAGAACTCGGCCTTCTGCGGGTTGTAAATCTGGGTGCCGATCAGATCGGCCGGCAATAGGTCCGGGGTGAACTGAATACGCTGGAACTTGAGCCGAATGGCATCCGACAAGCTCTTGACCGAGAGGGTCTTGGCCAGACCGGGGACTCCTTCGATCAGGATGTGCCCGTTGGCCAATATGCCTATCAACAACCGGTCGATCAGGTATTTCTGCCCCACGATCACCGTGGCGATCTGGGTCGTCAGTTTTTGGACAAAAGCCGATTCCTTTTCCACCGTTGACTGGATTTTCTGGATATCTACATTCATTGCGCCTCCATTAGCGTATTGTCATCATTTCGGTCTGGAAGAATTCCCTGATCTCCGCTTCCAGACGGATCGTTTCACCCGGAGCCGGAGCCAGCGGGCTGAATTTCTCGCGCGTCGCCCGCCACATCCACCCGGCAATCTTGTCTCTCTGCTGTTCCGTCATGCTTGTGAACTCCAACAGGTCGAGAATCTCCTTTGTGGACAGACCGGCCAGGTTTAACTGGTACTGGCTCGACAAAAATGTCACCAGGAGCCGATACAGCCCGGTCTGGAACCGTCGCAAATCCCCCGCTGTCGATTGCCGAAGACTTCCCACCGCCTCCAAAAAATCTTCAGCCGGGCTTTGTACAACCATTTGGGGGCGACGGTTCCGACTGCGTACAAACAAATATAATCCACCGATCAAAGCCAGCACGACCGCCGCGGTTAGAGCAAGCTGGGCGCGCGAGGCCAACACGGCCGCTTTCCTCTTGGCAACACGGATCGGTTCGGCGATTGAGATTGTCAGCGCCTGGGTCGACACCGAACCGGTTACGCTGTCCGCCAGATGCAGATATCCGAAGGTTGCAGGGTCGATCCGTCCAAGTCCGCTGGAGGTCGGTTTGAGCGTGAATCTGATCTTTCTGGTCGTCACCTCGCTCGGACCGGTTCCTGTCGACGATATGGTCGAGGAAATCTGTGCAACTTTTAGCCGCTCGAGCGGAAGTTGTGGCGGACGATCGAACAGATACTCGCTTGCCGGTCCGGGCCAGCTCAATGAAACGTCAAGAACGGCGGTCGACTCGTACGGCACACCGGTCCGGTCGAGGTTCTGGATTATCGTTATCCCCTGTGCAGTTGCTAGCGAGACTGAACAAAGGAGCCAGAGCATAGCGGCGCCAGTCAGTCTGCGGATTGAGAAAATGTTCATATCAAAAAGTCGGTCCTCGCTAATTTGAAAGGGCCAAGCTATCCGACCTTAACTATTTGTCAAGTCTAATCTTACCGGCAACTCACTGCGGCTCAAACTGATTATACCGGGCATCGACACCGAAGTTCGTTCAAGCCAGAAACAGAGCGAACAGACCAATTCCCATCGCGACCTTCAGGACCATCGAGAATACCCTCAACATTAATGTCGACGGTCGGACAAGCGTGATGATTGACATAGACACAACCGGTAAACAGATGCCGATACCCGCCACGTATCCGTATTGATATCCAAACCACTCCAGCACTACCGGCCAGTACACCGCCACCGATAGACAGATACTCAGCACAAGAACGCCCACGAGCGAGGCGCGTACTCCCAAGACGATTGGGAGAGTGCGCCGACCGTTCTTCCGATCCCCCTCCATATCCAGAATATCCTTGACCATCTCCCGCATCAGATGCAGAAAAACCGCATACAGTGCCGGAATGAGCGGACCGGGGAGATCGAATGTCTGCTGAACTGATGTCGCAACCCCTCCCATAACGAGCGTACCGCCGGTGAGTAGGGCAATAACGAGATTCCCCACCAACGGCAGTCGTTTCAAACGATAATTGTATGCCAGAAGAAGCGCGACCGCCAGCACCGCAACCAGTTCGGAAGCGAAATTGACGAACAGCGGCAGTACCAGACCGATCAGATTCAGTCCAATACCCAGGCGACAAGCGAATGCGGACGAAAGTTTCCCCGAAGGAAGCCCTCTCGTGGGGTGGGCGATTTTGTCGATTTCAATGTCCCTAAGATCATTGAATACATTCCCCGCCGCGCAAATGCAGAACGTAGCCGAGGCGACTAGAATAAGCGACGGCCAGTTGATCGGCTCGAGCGTCATATACGCGCCGGCCCATACCCCGACCGAGGCCAGCAGGCAGTTGACCACCCGCACCAGTTTGAGCGACTGAACGATTGTTATCACATCCAATGATATTCGACAGGGGAACCGACCGTCAACCTTAAAGCCCGGTCACCAGGCGAATCAGCACCTGTGGCTGAGAAAATCGAAGATCAGGGTTCCACCCGAACGCGACAAGAACGGCCCGGTCGCGATCGATCACCTGCACTCCCGCTCCATACCCCACGCGAACGATCTCGTTGGTTGCCACCGAACCGTCCGACTGTTTCGCCGGTCGGCTGAGATAACCGAGGTCGCAAAATCCGAACAGGTAACCGCCTGTGCCTCGCCAGCGAATCTCAGCTGAGCCATAGGCGGCTCGACGGGCGCTGAATTGATCGGTGCGATACCCGCGCAAACTTCCCGCCCCGCCGAACAAGAAGCGTTCTGAAAACGGCGGGAGTGTCTCTTTCGTCTCAAGTGTAACGAAAGTCGCCGAGGCGACCCCGATCAGCCGCGCAATAATCGACTGATAACCGGTGGCCGATAGTCGCGCCCGGGTTTCGTTCAGCGAGGTTCTCGATACTTGCGCGGCCGTCGAATCGGCTCGGTACTGCCGGTGCGCATATCCAAGCGACCACTCAAACACCGTCCCGCGTCGCGGGTTCAAGCTGTCGGTCACCGTCGAGCGACGATAATTCAGATTGACGAGGTACCGACGGTACGACGGTTCATCGCCAACCGGGTCAACCCGCTTCCAGGCCACGCTCACTCCGGCGCTCGACTGGTCCCCGATTCTTGCCTGCCATCCGGCGCCGGCATTGAATTCATAGAACTGATTGCGATAATCGCGCGTGGATACGTCAAAGGATAACTCACTTACGCCGAAGACATACACCGGCTGGCGATATTCCACCGCCAGATTGTTATGAAGCCGGTCACGCCGCTCGGAGATCACGCGAACCCGACGTCCATCGCCGAACAGGTTCCGCGCGGCGGCGTTCACCGTCCAGACCAACCCGTTCTGATCATCGGGCCGGTACCCCGCCGTTCCTTCGAAAGAAAACGGGCGCGGTTCATGAAACGACAAGTGAAGGTCGGCCTGCCCGTATCCCGGCCGAGGCGAGACCAGCACAGGTGGCGTGAAGGTCAGAAATGAAATACCGCGGGCGCGCGATTCGATTCCGGTAATAACTTCATCGCTCAAAGGTGTTCCGGGACCGACTCCGAGATACCGCCGGGCCGTGCTCCCTTTCGTACGCACCAGCCCTTCACAGATCAGGTCTCCGATTGTTACAAGCGGCCCACGGATGATATTGAGGTCAACGACCACGCCGGCATTCTGGTGCGAGACATTCGTAATGTTCGCCTGACAATAGTAGTACCCGCGATCGAGATACGGCTGAATGATCCCTTTGATCGCGCGGTTCAGATTCTCCGGCACGAAATCGAGCGCCAGATCGACCTGATAGGTCGTATCCCCGCTCACCCGGATTGCGGCCAGCCGCTCCCGGTCATGGCGAAGCGCCTCATCGGACGCGGCCGTACTCGCGATGACGACAGTCCAGGCGAAACAAGTGAAAATCGCGAGTGCGCACAGTCTGATAGTCATCTAAAACTCCGCTACAATTTCGCTTCGGGCAAAGAGCTGGCCCGGCCGGGAGTCGGCGTATCGGCCATTGAGAGTGATATTCAGTTTCGTTGTACCGGACAAGCCGAAATTGACCGATCCGATCCAGTTGAATCCGCGCCTCCCCTCGTGATTGTCGGTCAGCACGGTCGACGGCACGCCGGACGCGCCGGTGATGGATTGATCGTACGCTTCGCCGTCAATTCGCACTTCTCCCCGGGCCTTCAGGGACAGGCGCCATCCTGAATGCAACAGAAGCAAGCGCGACCGTTCACCGTTGCCGCCGTCGGCCAGTCGATACGATAGATCGCCGACAACTTCGCCCCGCGCAAGCGTTCGCCGGGCGCCGACACTTCCTCGCCACCCACGGGATTGACCGGCATCGCCGTATAGCAAATCACGTTTCGACTCAAACCGCTCGAATCCCTGCTCCAGCGACCACGTCGTTACCGGCTCGCGAAGTAACAACCGCACCCGCCGCTCCGACCGAACGCGCGATTGATCGGCAATCAGCCGGTCTTCACGATTGTCCGCCGCCGTGATATTGAACAAATAAACCGATCCGAGCGACACCAACCGGGCCTCGAGGTCGTATCGCCGCTCGTAGAACAAGTATGGTTGAGATTCATCGCTGACAAACGGAACGAGCCACCAGACCGGTCGCTTGCCGGTCGGCAGCAACTCCTCGTTGATAATCGAATTGGCGCGCACGATCACCTGGCGGGACTCTTTGGCAAATCGAAAACTCTTTTCCCCTCGCCGCACCCGCTGTTGGTCGGACAACAGTTCTTCGATACGAATGTAACTCCCGAACGGATCGGGGATATATCGGCCATTATCGAGCCGGTAATTTCCCCGTCCGTTATCGACTTGCAAATAAGTGAATCCACGAGCGTTGCGCTGTTCTTCGGACACCGTGTACCCGGCCGACAGATACAATTTCCGGCGGGACTGATCGAACGCTAGATTCGCCCGGCCAAGCAGGGCGTGGTCGCTCCGGTCCGGTTGCTTGCTCCACTGGTTGGTGATGAGCCCGTCGATATGCAGGTTCCCCAGTGTTCGCTCCATACCGGCGTTGAGCCGATGACGGGTCAGATTGCGATTCCATCCGGACTGCAGAGAATCCTCGCGATAGAACTCATACCGCACTGTATTTCGATTTCGGGAAATCTCCCCGGCGGCCCGGAAAAATTTAGTGCCGGCCGGCGCCGAAGAATACGCGTTCCACCGGCGATCGTACTCCGCCTCGGACCGGATCGTGTATGTTTGACCGGTGTACACGCCATCCAGAGAAATCGTTCGCACATCCCCTTTTCCATTCAATGGAGACAGTTGGTATTTCGAATTGACTTCGCGCCAGGCAGTAGTGACACTCAAATGCCGATCTGGTCGCACGTCGCAACCAAAACCGACAACGTCGGCGCGAAACCGGTCGCTAAACTCCAATCTTGAAACAAACGGGGCTAATGTC
>JBGOTX010000103.1:0-6469 GCA_041476705.1 Candidatus Zixiibacteriota bacterium | reverse complement strand
GTCAGCTGACCATCGGTCTGGACATGCCTCTGCCGTCAAGTGCGTCGGTGGTCGACAGCTTCAGCATCTACGCCGGACCGCTCGACTACACGCTGATGTCTCAGTACGACGTCGATCTCGAAGCGATTCTCGATATCGGCACTACGCCGTTCATCGGCTGGATCATCAAGCCGTTTGCGCTGGCCATTATCTGGCTTCTGCCGCGCATGCACGATGTTATCCCCAACTACGGAATCGTGATCATCCTGTTTGCCATTCTCATCAAGATCGTCACGCTCCCGTTGTCGCTGAAATCGTACAAATCGATGGCCGCGATGAAGGAGCTTCAGCCCAAAATAGAAGAGCTTCGCAAGAAACACAAAAACAATCCCCAGCAGTTGAATGCTGAGACGATGAAGCTATATAAGGCGCACGGCGTGAATCCGTTTTCGGGGTGTCTGCCGATGCTTCCACAGATGCCGCTTTTCTTTGCGCTGTTTGCGGTCTTTCGCTCGACCATTCTTCTGCGCGATGCACCATTTTTCTGGTTCATCACCGATCTGTCGCGCGGCGCCAGCAGTCTCACCGATCCGTACTTGATTCTGGTCGTCCTGATGGTCGGAGCCCAGTTCCTTTCGTCGTATATCACCATGGCGAGCAACCCGCAGAATAAGATGCTCGCTTACCTGATGCCGCTCATGATGGGATTCATTTTCTATCGCTTTGCGGCCGGGCTGGTGCTGTACTGGACGGCGTTTTCGGTTCTGTCGATTGCCGATTACTATATGTTCCGTCGCACTAAGAACACCGAAGTTAAAATTCCCGGCGCATGAACGGCTCCAAGGCCAGGCGTTTTTCAGAACATGACACGATAGCCGCCATCATCACGCCTCCCGGTGAGGGCGGCATTGCCGCGGTGCGCGTGGCCGGTCCGGATAGCCGGGCGATCTTGGCGCGTCATTTCAAATCGAACCAACCCGCAGAAAATTCCCCCCAGCCGTTCCTGCTGAGGTTGGGTTATTTCACAACTTCAAAGAATGAAATTCTCGATGAGGTCATGGCGGTGTTTATGCCCGCCGGCCGATCGTACACCGGGCTCGATCAAATCGAAATCTTCTGCCACGGCGGCCGTCAGGTGGTCAGGCGCATACTGGAAGAAATACTCCATGATAATATCCGAGCCGCCGAACCGGGGGAATTCACCCGCCTGGCTTTTGAGAGCGGACGGATAGATCTGTCGCGGGCCGAGGCGGTCGCCGAGATGATCACGGCGCAAACGGAAGTCTCTTTTCGCGCCAGCCGGGAGCACTTGTTGGGCAGATATTCGGAGCATATTGAACTGCTCCGGAATGAACTGATTGATATTCTGTCCGAAGTTGAGGCCTCGATTGATTTTACCGAGGATGCTCCTGAGGTGTCGGCTGATCGGACCAAGCTTGTGGCCCTGACAGATAAGCTTATTGCCCGCCTTGGTCAATTGGTTGATACGTACAGCGGGGGTCGGGTTATCACCGAAGGTTTCACCGTCGTTATCGGCGGTCGTCCCAACGCCGGCAAATCATCCCTGTTCAATCTGCTACTCAAACAAGAGCGAGCCCTCGTCACCCCTACCCCCGGGACAACCCGGGACTATCTGGTCGAGCGAATAGACCTCGACGGGTACACCGTTAACCTGATCGACACCGCTGGCCTGAGACTGGGTGGCGGAAAGATCGAGCGCGCGGGCCAACGGCTCGCCCGTGATATTATCACCAAAGCCGATCTGCTGGTTTGGGTAGTCGACTTGTCAAAACGCAACTGGCAGACATTGCTTGCAGATGACGTCAAGTCTATGAGTAATACTGATATTATGTTGTTGGGCAATAAGATAGACATAAGTAAGAAGACGGTCTTGAAGTCAGGTATTAGACAATTCGACCCCATTCCTGCTTCCTGTGTGACCGGTGTCGGTATTAAGAAATTCCGTGCGGAGATTGTCCAGCGGATTGAAAAATCGATGCCGGATCTGACCTCTGGCTTGGTGGTCACCTCGCTTCGGCACAAACAGAAGCTGTCGGAAAGTATTCGTCACCTGAAAGCGGCCCGTACTAAGATCAAGGGCGGAGTTTCTGGTGAGCTTGTCGCCTTTGACCTTCGAGCCGCGACCGGATCGCTTGGTGAAATCACCGGAAAAGTCTACACAGAGCAGGTGCTGGGGCGTATATTCTCTAAGTTCTGTATAGGTAAGTAGGCCAGGTTTCACGTGAAACACACGGCGTTTGGACATACGGCGTGTGCACATATCCTGACGTGGACAGGTGAGTTTTTTTGATCCAAGAGATGCGAAACACGGATTTTGACATAGTAATAATCGGCGGCGGTCATGCCGGAGTCGAGGCCGCTCTGGCGGCAGTTCGGATGGGGCGGACAGCGGCGATTGTCACCATGGAAGCCAAGCGGTTGGCTTTAATGTCATGCAATCCGGCCATCGGTGGTATCGGTAAGTCGCAGTTGGTCAAAGAGGTCGACGCTCTCGGAGGACTGATGGGAACGGCCATCGATGCGACCGGCATTCAATTCCGTCGCCTCAACCTCTCTCGCGGGCCAGCAGTCTGGTCGACCCGGGCACAAGCCGACCGAATAAAATACAACGAGTTCGTGGTCGATTTCGTCGCCCGGCAGATGAATCTTGAGGTGATCGAAGGTCTGGCCGGAGAAATCACGGTCGAACAAGGGAAGGTTATCGGGATTCGGCTGGAAGACGGGACTTTCATCGGGGCGCGAGCAGTGGTGGTGGCCACCGGGACTTTTCTCGGCGGACTGATCCATATCGGCGAGAAGCAGATTCCGGCCGGACGGATCGGCGAACCAGCGGCTTACCGGCTGTCAGATTCTTTCCGATCGCTCCAGTTTGAACTTCGCCGACTCAAAACCGGAACGCCACCCCGACTCGATGGCCGCACCATTGACTGGTCACGATGTGCGATTCAGCCCGGCGAGGAGCCAATACCGTTCTTTTCACCCAGGTCAAGTCGCCAGCCATTCGACCAGACCCCGTGTCACTTGACTGTGACCAGTGAAGGAACAAAAGAGGTAATACTGGCCAACAGTCACAGATCGCCTATCTTTTCAGGTCAGATAACTTCTCGCGGCCCAAGATATTGTCCATCTATTGAGGATAAGTTCTACCGCTTCGCCGACAAGCCAACACATCATATTTTCCTCGAACCGGAAGGAAACGGGACCGATGAAGTCTACCCGAACGGCTTTTCGACCGCTTTACCCGAAGACGTTCAGCGCGAGGCAATCCGAACCGTGATTGGTCTCGAAGAAGTGGTGGTCACTCGGCCAGGGTATGCGGTTGAATACGACTACTGCCCATCGCACCAGATCAAGCCATCGCTTGAGACCAAAAATGTCAGCGGGTTGTTTTTCGCTGGCCAGATCAATGGTACTTCCGGATACGAGGAAGCGGCCGCCCAGGGAATAATGGCCGGTATAAATGCCGCTCTCTATTGCGCCGGTGAACCGCCATTTGTGCTCGACCGTTCCGAGGCGTATATCGGGGTAATGATAGATGACATCGTAACACGCTCAATTACTGAACCTTATAGAATGTTCACATCTCGGGCCGAGTATCGACTTGCCCTCCGTGAAGACAACGCCAGAGACCGGCTATCAGGTCACGCCTGTCGGCTTGGGCTTATAACGGCCGAGGATCATCAACTGTTCAACACGCTTGACGCTGAAACCAAGCTTCAAGTCGGCAGATTGTCGAAAATTCGCATCAAGGTCTCAGGGCTGAACGGCCTGTCCGGAAGGATCAAGAGGAAGGACTCTATCTCCCTGGCCGAACTTATCCGACAGCCGAATATCGAGCTTCACGAGCTTATCCCCATCCTGGTTAAACATGCGGATGGCACCGGCAAGTCGACAGAGCCGCTCGAGCGAGCGGCCATCCAAATTAGATATCAGGGGTATATCGACAAGCAAACCAGGGAGATTGTCAAATTCCAGAAGCTTGAGCATGAGCAGATCCCGATCAACTTTAACTACGCCGATATCCTTGGGCTTAAGACTGAGTCAAAGGAGAAGCTCGGAAGGTTCCGTCCGGTGTCGATTGGTCAGGCCGGTCGAATCGAAGGGGTCACGCCGAGCGACCTAATGGTTTTGTCGGTCTATCTGAAACGGCATAAGGAGAGCCGGTGAGCGGCCCAATTGAGCATCTCGACTTCGATATCGAGTCGGTACTTTCTCAGTTTAAGGCCGGCGAATGGATTGATAGGTATTGGGATATACTCAGTCAGGAGAACAAGAAAGTCAATCTGGTTTCACGTGAAACCGGCGCCCAGGAATTCCGTCGCATGGCGGCTGAATCCCTCCTTCCGTTCACACAGCTAATACCTCCCTATGAATCATATCTGGATATCGGCTCGGGTGGCGGGCTCCCAGCCATACCGATTCTCCTATCCGGAACCGTCTCCGGCCCAACCTTCTTATTTGAGCGCACACAAAAGAAGGCAATCGCCTTGAGCTGGATTGTCTCCGCGCTCGCAATTAAGAAGGTTACGGTGCGCCCGGAATCTTTCGGCGAGAAACCGGTGGTCGAGAAGTTTGCTTTGGTCACACTCTCTTATGTTTCATTAACCCAGCAGCTCCTCAATTCAATCAGCGCCATTCTCAAACCCGGTGGCGTCCTGGTCTATTACAGCCGCCCGGATTTCTCCACGACCGGCCTGACATTCATGACCTTCAGTTATTCACATTCCGCTTCTAATACCCACAAGCGGTTCTCACTGTTTGTCAAACAATCGGCCATCCGACAGCATTTTTAGGTTGTTTTCGGCAGTCGGCCTCGATACCATACCCACTCCGAATTCCGAAACGTGACAGGAGTCCAAGTGGCACGGATTATTGCAGTAACGAATCAAAAAGGGGGGGTGGGGAAGACCACCACCGCGGTCAATCTGAGTTCCTGTCTGGCCGCCGCGGAGAAGAAAACCCTCTTGGTCGATATGGATCCCCAGGCCAACTCCACCAGCGGCGTGGGGCTGGACAAGCACGGCGTCGCCAAGTCGATCTACGACGTTCTTATCGGAACCGGCACGATCGACGATATCATTCTGCCGACGGCGCTCGAATATCTGAAAATCGCACCCTCATCGATCTCGCTGGTCGGCGCCGAAGTTGAACTGGTCAACCTTATCTCGCGCGAGACCCGCCTCAAGCAGGCGGTGACGTCAATAATAGATATATTTGACTATATTATTATCGACTGTCCGCCTTCGCTCGGCCTGCTCACGATCAACACGCTCACGGCCGCGCACTCGGTGATCATTCCGATTCAGTGCGAATACTACGCGCTCGAAGGACTGGGGCAGCTCATGAACACGATCAAGCTGGTGCAGAAACATCTGAATCCATCGCTTGAGATCGAAGGGGTTTTACTCACCATGTACGACGGCCGTCTCAATCTGTCGCGGCAGGTGTCCGATGAAGTGCGCAAGCATTTCGACAACAAGGTCTACTCCACCGTGATCACGCGCAACGTGCGTCTGTCCGAGGCGCCGTCGTTCGGCAAACCGATCATCCTGTACGATATTTTGTCCACCGGCGCCGAAAATTACATGGCGCTCACCAAAGAGGTATTAGCGCGATGACCAAACTGGTGCTGGGGAAAGGGCTCGGCGCCCTGATCGCCGACGCGTCGACGTCCGCACCCGACGGCGAGCGATTTCAAATGGTGCCGATTGCTGAAATTTCACCCAATCCAATGCAACCGCGACAGACGTTCGACGACACCGCGCTCTCTGAACTGGCATCGTCGCTCAAAACCGACGGTGTCATGCAACCGCTGATCGTGCGCAAGCTCGAATCCGGATACTCATTAATTGCGGGTGAGCGGCGGTTTCGCGCGGCCCGATTGGCCGGCCTGACCGACATTCCGGTCATGATCATGGATAATGTCGACGACACCCGCATGCTCGAGCTGGCTTTGGTCGAGAATATTCATCGCGAAGATCTCAATCCAATGGAACTGGCCGAGGCGATGCACAAACTGCTGACTGTCTGCGCTCTCACCCAGGACGCGCTGGCCGCGCGGCTGGGAAAATCGCGCGCGGCGGTTACCAACACGCTTCGCCTGCTCAATCTGCCACGCTCGATTCAGGGCTTAGTGCACAGCGGCAAACTCAGCGAAGGACACGCCCGTGCGCTGTTGGGTCTTGATTCCGAGGCAAGTATGATGGCTATGGCCGACCAGATTATGAACGGATCGCTCTCGGTGCGCGAGGCCGAACGCCTGACGCGCCACACCCGCAAACGTCGTCTGGTGATCAAGCGCAAGCATCCTGAACTGGCCGACATGGAGTCGTATCTCAAACAGACGCTTGGAACTTCGGTGCGGATAGTTCCCGGACTCAAGAAGGGGCGGATCGAGATAGAGTATTACGGCGAGGACGATCTGGGTCGTCTCTGGGAGTTATTTCGCCGGATCGGCGTATAAGAAACG
>JBGOTX010000102.1:0-6501 GCA_041476705.1 Candidatus Zixiibacteriota bacterium | reverse complement strand
CGGCGGCAGTAGTGTCGCAGGCCGTCTGATTGATATCTGACACCACCACGCGGGCGCCCGCTCGGGCAAAGTTTTCCGCGATCACGCGGCCGATACCGCGCGCCGAACCGGTGACAATCACAACTCGTTTGGAGAAATCCAACATGAACCCTTCCTATTGTCTCACATCCGGTGTGGACGTTTATGCCACCGCGGCCGTGAAGGCCTGAATATCCGTCAGCGTGTCCAGATTGATCATCGTTTCGGGATTCATCTCCCGCCTGGCCATTCCCGTCAGCACTTTTCCCGGTCCTATTTCGATAATACGCGTCACTCCCTGCGACACGAGGTACGCCATCGTCTGCGACCACCTGACCGGCGACGTTATCTGCCTTACCAACAGGTCACGAATCTGGGCCGGATCGGTCACGGGACCGGCCGTGACATTAGCAATGACCGGCACGCGCGGCGCTCGAATGGCGACCTTCTGCAAATACTCTTGCATCCCTGTCTGCGCCGGAGCCATCAACGGAGAATGAAACGCGCCGCCGACTTCGAGCATGATCGCCCGCTTGGCGCCCATCTCTTTGGCCACCCTGACCGCTTCTTCGACTGCGGGCACCGCACCCGATATCGCGATTTGAGCGCTGGAATTGAAATTCGCCGGCACAACCACTCCCACACTTTCTGCTTTCCGGCAGGCCTCGCTCACTTGTTGTTCGGTCATGCCGAGCATGGCGGCCATGGTACCCGGCTCCTGACGACAGGCCTCTTCCATGAGCGTAGCCCGGCGCACTACCGCTTTGATGGCATCATCAACGCTGAGCGCTCCGGTCGCGGCCAGCGCGCCATATTCGCCCAGCGAATGTCCGGCCGCAAACTCAAACGGCGGGACGTCGTCGCCTAGTAGGGTCAACACCGCGAGCGAATGCACAAGAATCGCCGGCTGGGTAAAACGGGTCTGTTTCAATTGTTCGGCCGGACCTTCAAATGACAGTTTCGCCAGATCAATTTTCAGCTCGTCGGAGGCCAGATGATACAATCGACGGACATCGGCCGAGCTTTCGTACAGATCTTTACCCATCCCCACATACTGTGAGGCCTGGCCGGGGAAAAACAGCGCCGTCTTGCTCATGCCGTCACCATCTCACCGCCGCGGCACCCCAGATAAGCCCGCCGCCGAAAGCCACCATGACGATATTGTCGCCCGTCTTGAGCCGTCCCGAGCGGTTGGCTTCGTCCAGCGCCAGCGGAACCGAGGCGGCCGACGTGTTGCCGTAGCTTTCGATATTGAGCACTACCTTATCCATGCTGAGGTGCATCCGCTTGGCCATCGCTTCGATAATGCGAATGTTGGCCTGGTGCGGAATAAACACCGAAATATCCGAGTAAGAAAGCCCGGCTTCTTTGACTACGATTTCCGCGGCCCGGCCCATCTCGCGCACGGCGACCTTGAAAACCTCCGAACCGTTCATAAAGATTTTGTCGGAGCCGTCGTACGCAAAATCCGGACCGCGCGGGTTTTTGGAACCCCCCACCGGAATCCACAGCAACTCGCGCATTCTACCATCGGATTTCATGTGCGTAGCCAGCACGCCAGAATCGTCGCTCGATGGCTCCAACAGGACCGCTCCGGCCGCATCGCCGAACAGCACACAGGTGCCGCGATCCTTGAAATTGGTGATCGAGGTGAGATGCTCGGAACCGGCTATCAAAACCTTCTTGTACTGTCCGCTTCGTATGAAAGCGTTGCCGATCGAAAGACCGTTGATAAACCCGGTGCAGGCCGCCACGATATCGAATGCGACTGCGCCGGTCAGACCCATTTTCTCCTGGACCACGCAGGCGGTGGACGGAAGCAGATAGTCGGGGGTCACCGTGCCGACGATGATCAAGTCGACCTCTTCCGGCGCACACCCCGCCATCTCCAGGGCGTTGCGGCAAGCCGCCACGCACATGTCCGAGTTGTTGGCGCCTGAATCGAGATACCTTCGCTCGCGGATTCCGGTGCGACTGACTATCCACTCATCGGTGGTGTCAATCATCGTCTCGAACTCGGCGTTCGTCACGCGGCGAGTCGGAGTATACGATCCCGTTCCGGTTATCCTGGCCCGAATCTTTTGACCCATTAGTTTTTCCAAAGTGATTGGTGATCAGTTCGTCGCGAATGCGTTCCTTGATTTTCTTGGCGGCCATTTCCCAGGCGACTTCCGTGGCGCGGGCGATGGCGCGGGCATTCGATGAACCGTGACAAATGATGACGACTCCGTTAACCCCCAACAAAGGCGCGCCGCCGTATTCGGCATAGTCGAACACTTTCTTCATGCGCTTCATGAACGGCAACATCAGGTAGACGGCGAAGCGCGAAAAGATGTTGGTTTGGATCTGGCGTGTCACCGCTTTGAGCAACAGCGGCTGGACCGACTCGGCAAACTTGAGAATGATGTTGCCGGTGAATCCGTCGGTGACGCCGACATCGACCGTCCCGGCCAGAATGTCGCGTCCCTCTATATTCCCCACAAAATTGATTTTGGAGTCTTTCAGCAACTCGTGGGCGTCGAAAATAAGTTCATTTCCCTTGGAGCGTTCTTCGCCGATCGACATCAACCCCACCCGGGGCGACTCGTGATTGTAGACAATCGACGAATACACCGATCCCATCACCGCAAACTGCGACAAATGGGCCGGCTTGCAATCGGCATTGGCGCCGCAATCCAACAAGACACACGGCTGGCCGGTTTCGGTCGGAAACACGGCGGTGATGGCGGGACGACTGACGCCTTCGATCCGGCCCAGCGAGAGGAGTGAGGTGGCCATAACGGCGCCGGTATTCCCTGGCGAAACAAAGGCGTCGGCGGAACCATCCTTGAGCAGACGCAGTCCGACTGAAATGGAACTGTCGCGCATTCGCACCCCGTCGGTGGCGGCGATATGCATCGGCACCTCTGTCTCGGCATGCTGAACGGTCACGGTGGGCGGCGCCGGCGGCGTTGTATTTAACACCAGCTGAATTTTATCGCGATGGCCGACCAGGATCACCCGAAGGCGGTCGCCCATCTGGCGGGCGGCTTCAATACCTCCCCGGATGATCTCCTCGGGGCCTCGGTCTGCCCCCATGACATCCAGCGCAACTGTATACGTCGCGTCTTCGGTCATTGCTCTCTACGTTCCCTGTGAGGAGAAATCCTTCATACTTCGCGGGTGACAATAACTTTGCGACCGTCGTAAAAACCGCAATGCGGACAGATGTGGTGCGGCAATCGACCCTGGTGACAGTTCGGACAATCCACCACGTTTACTGCGGTCAGTTTCCAGTGTGTGCGGCGTTTGCGTCCGCGCGTCGCTGAATGTCGTCGTTTTGGTAATGGCATCGTTTCGCCTCGTTCAGTTATCCTTCAACAAGTCCTTCAGACCTTCCCAGCGACTGTCGGTTTTGGTGACGCGACAATTGCAGGTCTTCGTATTCAAATTGACTCCGCACCGGGGGCAGAGTCCTTTGCATTCCTCCATACAGAGCGGCTTCATGGGCGTCGCCAGCAGTAATTCCTGGCGAACCACTTCGGTCAGGTCGGCCAGTTGGTCGGTGTTCATGAAGACATATTCTTCCCTGTCTTCCTGAACGACGCCGACCGCCGGCGCTTCTCCAACCTTCACAATAAACGACATGCGGCCGGAGATTTCCGTGGGAAACTCCGCCAGACATCGCGCGCACTCCGCTACGATCTGCCCGACCACCGTGGCCTGACAAAAGAATTCCTCGCCGGATTTTTGGATGGTCACATCCACGCGAATCTGCGTGATCCCGACGACACCCTCGGCAAAAGGACTGAAACTCTCAGGTCCCGCTGTCAGACTGACGCTGGCCGGGAAATCTTCAAGTTCCCGCAAGTCCAGTATCATGGAGTGAGATAGTACGGAAATCCCCCCGGAAAGTCAAGCCGAAACGCCCGAATGAACTGTAAGCAGGCCAAAGGGTTAGTGTTCCTGTGGATCGGGCCTGCAAAACGGATCATGGTAGACGGCTTGGTTAGACCGCCTGATCCACCGGCCAATATCTAGATAAGAGGGCTGACGCTTTCGCCTGCGCTATGGGTGGGCGAAATATGAGGATCCTGTATGACTTTTCGGAGCGTTACGGACGGATGTAAACCCCACGATAGACCTTGGATTGTGGGGTCGGTTTGACTTCAGAGACGACGGCTGAGGATATTCAGGCACTGATTCGGATCCGGCTGGTGATCCTCAGTTCCGGGTGGCGGTATCGGGTCTGAACCTCGGTGGAGCCGTTCGAGTTGCCCCTTCTCGGCGATATCGAATATGTACCCGACCAGGACCCCCGACTCTTTTCGGTCGGAATGAAGTACGCAACCGTGCTCCCACACCCACCTGGTCTGACCGCTCCGGGTGCGGATTCTATACCCAACCTGGAACGGCGTCTTCTGCCGCATACTCCGTTGCATCTGCTGGCGGACCATCTCCCGATCCTGGTCCAACATGAGTTGATCGTACGAGAACGAGGCGTTCTTGAGGAACGCCGCGGAATCATAACCGGTCAGGGCCAAACACCCCTCGCTCACGAAATCCATGTTCCGGTTTTCGCCGTAGGTACACCGATAGGCCATGCCGGGAAGGTTTCCGAGCAACGTTAGGATTGCGGTTTGGCTCTCGGAGAGGGCGCGGTCCTTTTCCTGCAACTGGCCGTATGTCTTGAGCAGTTTGGCAAGATATCGTCGCGACGTATAGAATACCAGCAGAGCTGACACGGTCACGAAAAACCAGCCCTTATAGGTCTGGAGAATGGTGAGCGTTTCCACGTCGTCCGTCAAATGTTTGAGAAATCGGTCAGAAGCCAGGATCCAAAGCCAGCCCAACACGAAGTAAGGCAGTGCGACTTTCAGGGCATAGTAATTGATGGATTTTTCATGTTCCATAGCGCAGGCCTTTCTTTCGCACGGGCACCTCCTAAGCCGTTTCCGCCCGGTAGTCTATAATTATTGTCGACAGAGCCGGCGAATACCTTAGCCGCCGGCGACCCGACCCGGATTTGACGTTTCATCCGGAACGGATGAGAGAGAGAACCGCTATTCAACAAAGCATTGGGAGAGTTACGGGGGCTGAGCTAAAGATCACCTTCTTAATCGACGATAATGATGCAATGGGGGTGATACGGCCCGTGGGCAGGTTCGTGTCCGAATTGTTGAGTTGTGAACAGGAATACCGGTCTTTTGACCGTCATCGGGAAGACACATATATGTTGGGAACGGGTCACCGAACCTCGGCCTTGAAAAGTATCGAGCGCACGAATGGAACCGGGTCGGTCAGACGCCTCTTCCTGGCTTTAGGCTGCTCAATTTTTGTCGGCGAGTTGCTCGTCATGTTGGTCATCGACGCTCTCCCGCCGCTCTCGCGGTGGAGCAAGGCATTGCTCGACTCGACCATGCTCTCGATCCCGGTCTTCCCCATCCTCTACTTTTTCGTGTTTCGCCCGATGATGATTCACCTCACCGAGCGCAGACGGGCGGAAGAAGCGCTACAAATCGAGAAGGACAACCTTAAGGCCGTATTGGCTTCTTCGCCCATCGGCATGCTCCTGGTCGACGAGGAGACAATGATCGCGGATGCCAACTCCGTGATCGAGAAGATCGTTTCGAAAACACCAGGGGAAATCATGAATCATCTGGTGGGAAATGGACTGGGCTGCGTTCACAGTTTGGAGAACGAAAAAGGTTGCGGTTATGCCCAGGCCTGCGCGACCTGTCAATTGAGGAAAGCACTCCGCCAGGCCTTAACGTTCGGAATTTCGGTTCACGGGTTGGAACTTCAGCCGACCCTCGTCATCAACAGCCGCGAACGTCGCCGCTGGTTGAGAGTCAGCGCCAAACCGGTCCTGCTCAATGGCCGGAAGCATGTCGTCGTTGCCGTTGATGATATCACCGAGCTAAAGCAAGCGGAAGAGGAACGCCTGCAGTTTGAGCGGCAGATTCAACACACGCAAAAACTGGAGAGTCTGGGCGTCCTGTCCGGGGGCATCGCCCATGATTTCAACAACATTCTCATGGCCGTATTGGGGAATGCCGAGTTGGCCCTTAATGAAATCTCTCCGAACTCGGCGGCCAGAGAGAATATTACTCAGATCACCTCGGCCGCGCATCGCGCCGCCGAGCTGTGTCGCGAAATGATGGCCTACTCCGGAAAAGCGACCTTTGTCAAAGAGCCGGTGGATCTGCGCCGGCTCATTGAAGAGATGGTCCACCTTCTCAAGACATTGGTCTCGAAAAAAACGACCATGAATCTGAACTTCTCGAACGACCTGCCGTGCGTCCAGGGCGATCCGAGCCAACTCCGCCAGATCGTCATGAACCTGATCATCAACGCCTCAGAAGCCATAGGTGACGCGAGCGGCGTGATCACTATCTCTACGGGCGTCCAATACTGCAATGAAGACTATTTGCGCAGTACCGAGCTGGGCGCTAATTTGACGCAGGATTCCTACGTGTATATCGAGGTATCCGATACTGGTTG
>JBGOTX010000101.1:0-6538 GCA_041476705.1 Candidatus Zixiibacteriota bacterium | reverse complement strand
CGCAAAGTGGACGTCGGATCGCCGGCTATTCGCGCCCCGTATATGCCGCGTCGACCCAGCGAGGCTATTGTCTCCGGATCCGTCATCAGCACTTCGCCGCCGCCGTACACATCGAACCGGACACGGCGATTCAGATCGTACTGCCCGCGCAATCCATCAATTTCAGCCGAGCGAAGCGCATTGTAGACAAATTGTCGCCCCAGCGACAGCGACATATGACTGGGGACATTGTTCAAAGTCAGAACGGCCTCGCGCACGTACAACTGCGAACTGGTCAGGGTGTCTTTGTCCAATGGCAAACGCCAGCGAGCATAGGTGCGAAACGCCCAGGACCGATTCTCCGATCCCAGAGGTTTAGTGATATTCAACCGAAGTGACTGATAGATATCCGTTCGGCTCTTGATCCCGTCATCCCACGAGTACAACTCCCCGTTATACGACCCGCGCAGGAGCGCCTGCGCCGCGTTCGCAGTCGAAATAGCCGATGCGCCCAAGCCAATTACCAGAACCGCCAAAATGATTTTTCGACTTCTTGTCAAAGTGGGGACCTCGTAAGCGATAGCTAATCTTAGCAACGTATAGAAAATAATCCCCATTTAGTCAAGATTTTTTGTCGGGTGGGGAATGGTCGAGATAGTCTCAGCAAGAAAACATTCCTAATTAGTATAGATTGAAAGGGCGCGGAATTCGACAGGCCGAAGGAGCAAGGAGACTTCCGCTCACAAGCTGCAGTTCAATTCCGGTCCGGACAGATACAGATAGCTGACCAAAGCCGATACGTCTCCGATATCTACGCTGGGATATCCGTCCACGTTGGCTTTGGCCACGGATTTGAGCGGCGGTCCCTGTAGATACAAGTAGGCGACAAGTTCGCTCAAATCAGAGATGTCCGGTCCTACGTTGTCATCATTGACATCGCCCGCCAGACAAATTGTCATCCCACCATCTATCATCCCGGGGGTATACCGTCCGGGCTGGACTTCAAACAACGGTTCCTGGTACCCATACGAAATTACTTTCACGGGCAAAACAGTTCCGCCCGGTATAGACTTGGCCGAATGGAAATAAAGACTCAGAACCGGTCCTTCTCCGGCCGGCAGAAACCAACCAGGCCCTCCCTGAGCATAGTTAATCTCGTAAGACTGCCGTTTGTTTTGAGAATCGTCACTCAGCGCGTTCAGCGGCCAACCGGAAGATCGAGTCCCGGCCGTGCGCACCGAGTCGAGCGCAAGCGCATACGCCCCAGCCCACGTAAACGGAATGACTATCCGCGAAAGGGGGAGATAATTGTGCGCGGAGATATCGACACGAACAGTTTTGCCGGCATTGGCAATTGTATTCGAGACAATGAGCGTGTCGGCGTACGCCCACACGAAATCCGGCTTGCTGTTCACGTACGTTCCGGTCGCCGTTTGAATGGTCAGACTGACATTGTAGCAACCGGGCTGATACGTGTGGGCTAGACTCTGCTGATCCGAAGTGGTTCCGTCTCCCATATCCCAGGTCCATTGATTTGGCACGCGAGTAGTCGTGCCGGCGAAATTGACAGCCAACGGGCCGGGTCCAAAGGTCTGATCGGCCGTGATACCCACACCCGAGGCCTCGATATACGCGGCGCCGAAACCAATCTGGGAGCAATTGTAGGCGATTCGCATATACCCGCCTTCCCCCCAACGTGTTCCCCAGGAATTCCGCATGATCCAGACTCCGCTCGGCCCCTGCGCGTCATCCCAGCCGACCAGAACCACGGCGTGATTGATACCTTCGCTACTGCCGGAATTGAATACGCCGCCGCCGTAACCCTGCATGGCCGCGTCAGCCGACACACACACGGAGATCGGGCCATACTGCAAGATCGCCTGTTTCATGGCCGCGACGCTCGGCACTGAGTTGCCGTCGCCGATAAACGACCATCGGTCGATCTTGTACTCGTGTGGATACGGACAGCCGCAGGAACCGTTTGAGGCCAGGTAGGGAAAACTGGATTCCATAACCGCGCCGCTGCCACCGCATCGGTCGGGCCTGGACATAAAATAATCAAACGCCAGCCAGCCACCGTCACACCCCCAGCCATTCCGATTGCAACTCACCAGCCACTGCTCGGAAAGGTCCACCGTCTGACCTTCATATACTTTGATGGCGCATTCAAGCGCTCCGACCGTGGAGAATGCCCAGCAACTGCCGCAACCGCCCTGATTCCGAATTGGCGGAAGACCGGTCGTTGTACGCCAATCAAATGCCGTCGGGGCTGTCATCGACCCAAGAGATGTATTCATGGGACGCTTTGATGTGGCAAAATCGGCCGGCACTTTGGTACCGCACAGTTGGTCCAAGGTGTACGCGGTGGCCGGGTTTTCCGTGACCGTAAAGGTCCATCCCTCTTTCTGGCCGCGCGCGCGGAGGTCGTCGATATCTTTCGAGGTCAATTGGGCAAACACCGGAACCGCTCCCAAGAACCACGCGCCCAGAATTGCGGCCATCGTGATTCTCGAAAACAACCTCTTCGGTACAGGTATGGACAGATGCATTGAGATTAGCTCCTCGTGTAAAACCCAAATTGTCGGGGAAAGATTGGTGGAGTCGAACATTCGTCGCAAGACATAAACCCTGCTGCAAAGTGTCAATTCAAATATTTTGAACATGCGAAGTGCATATCACCGATAATATAGTATACGCAAGTTCTGCGGTCCGAACAATTAGAATCCTGACCGCTGACGACTTTTCCCACAGCGAGACGCCCCCTCGGTGGCCGGTCTTTGGCGCCATTTACGAGAGTTCCGGCTGGCGGTGCGCCTAAGGCGTGTCACCTGCTTGGCATTCGACCCAATAACCCAAGCAGGCCATCGAGAATCGTGATGGGATGAGGCGGGCAACCAGGGATGAACAGGTCGACCGGCAGAATGCTTTCCGCTCCATTGTGCGCTTGCGGGTGATCCAGATACGGCCCGCCGGAAATGGCGCAGGCGCCGACCGCAATGACGATTTTCGGATCGGGAACCGCCTCGTACGTCTTCTGCAGGGCGAGTCTCATATTCTCCGTGACGGGACCGGTAATCAGGAGGCCATCGGCATGCCTCGGCGACGCCACAAACTGAATACCGAACCGGCCGAGGTCATAGACAATTGTACTAAGAACATTCACCTCTACCTCACACCCGTTGCACCCGCCCGCGCTCACCTGCCGCAATCTCAACGAGCGTTTGAACAGCCGCAGGATGTCATCGTTGAGCTTCCGGACCAGCGCCTTCTCGGAATCATAACTCACCAGCAGGTCAGCTCGCCTGTTCGCGGCCAGGCTGAAATCACTTGTGTACCGGATCAGATCGGAAGGGCAGGCCTTCTCGCATTCGCCGCAATACAGGCACCGCCCCAGATCGATCACCGGATGGCGGTCGACAATCGTGACGGCCGATGTCGGGCAGACCCGCACACATGCGGAGCATCCATCCTCACAGGTACCCGGAGCGATAGCGGGACGACCAAAGAAACGTTCCGGCAGGTCGGGCGGCTCATCGGGGAAGCCGACCGTTCGGTTTCCGAATTTCATGCGGGCGAGTAACGCTTTCAACATAGGCACACTCTACAGGTCGTGTCCGCAGTACGAGAGATTGAAACTCTTATTGCACAGAGGAAAATCCGATATCTGCTGGTTTCGCATGGCCAGAGCGAGACCGGCCCAGTTGTGAAATGACGGGTCGATCACTTTGTACCATTTGAATCGCCCGTCGCTGTTGGTACACGCGACGTGACAAATTTCGCCGCGCCACCCCTCCACGAGCGATATCGAAAGGGCATCGGGCGCCGGTGGTTCCAGCGCGGTCCGCACCGATTCCGAAGGCAGAGTGGTCAGCCGCGCCCGAATAAACTCGACCGACCGCACGATCTCCAGCCAGCGGACATGAGCGCGCCCGAAAACATCGCCGGTGTGCCAGAGGGACACCGGAATCTGGGCAAAACTGAACACATCGGAGGGATAATCCAAACGGACATCCTGCTCGATGCCCGCCGCTCGCGCCGGTGGTCCCACTATTCCCAATTCCCGGCACTGCGCCGCGCTCAGCGCTCCTGTTCCTTCGAAGCGGTTGATCACCGACGGCGTCTCCCAGAGCAGTTGCGCTGTGGTACTAATATCGGCGAAGGCCTGATCCAATTTCTGCAAGAGCAGGTCGATCTGATGCTCATCGAGATCAAACGCGACGCCGCCGGGACGCGCCAGGCCGCGACCGACGCGGCTCCCGCACAGATGAGCGGTAAGATTCAGGAAATCCCCGCGTATCCGACCGCAATGAGAAGCCACCGGCAGGTAACCGACATCGCCGGCCAGAGCGCCCAGATCACCTGCGTGATTGGCCAGTCGCTCAAGTTCCAGACTCACGCTCCTTAGCGCCATCGCGCGAAGCGACACCCGACTATGCGACAAGGTTTCCATGTTCTGACAGTATGCCGTACCATGTCCGACCGACGTATCACCGGCCAGCGTTTCCATGTAATGAATGGTCCGGGGATTGGGGCCGTTTTTCAATGCCTGTTCTACGCCACGGTGTTGATAGCCAAGCGAAATCTCCAGATGGAGAATGGTTTCACCGGCACAGGAGAATCTGAAATGCCCCGGTTCAATGACTCCGGCATGTACCGGTCCCACCCCGACCTCGTGAACATCGGTCCCCGCAATGGTGAAAAAATCGGTGATGCCGACAGGAGATTTGCTGAAACGGATCGGCTTGAGCCAGGGGTGACCTTTCGGCGTTACGCCCCAGAGTTCGGCAATTTCTCTTTCGCACCAATGGGCCTGAGGACACTGCGGAGTCAGCGAAGGGTACGTATCTTTCACGCGCGATGAGCAAATTCGGAGCGCTCCTTCGTCGCGAGCCGTGGTCACGGCATAAAGCTGGTGTTCATTGTCGTCGGGTTGTGCGAATAGCGCAATCAAACGGTCACCCCCCTGAACGGTGCCGATCACTGCTTCCGCAAAGTCCTCGAACTTCAGTTTCGGGATATCCCGAAACCGAATCAACTCACCATTACGACAGGAAAGTGATTGACCCCCGTTCATCACCGACCTCCAAGTAAGCGAGCGGCTTCGGAAAGAAGCTCGTTGAGCGCCGGCGGAATATAGACGCCCAGCGCCAGTACGGCGATACCCAGAACAATCGGCGGAATCACCGAAGCCGGGGATTCTCCGCCAGCCGGAACGCCGGCCGGTTGACGACCGGACCCGTATGCCATGCCTACGACAATACTTGCGATGCCGACGAAGATTATACCCAGCGCCGCCAGAAGTATTACCGCGACCACAACGTGGCCGGAATCGAATGCGGCCCGAAGAATAGTCAGCTCACTTTGAAAAAGACCGAACGGCGGCGTCCCGGTCAAGGCGAACAGTCCGGCCATCCAGAGTACCCCCGATGTGGGTAGGGTGCTGAGCACACCGGTGATCATTTTCGTCGACTTGGTGCGATAACGGGCCAGGATATTCCCCGCCACCAGAAACATCATCCCTTTTGTCAGCGAATGATTGACCGCGTGGAGCATGGCGCCGAAAGAACCGAGCCCGCCCAGTCCAACGCCCACCGCCATAATCCCCATGTGTTCAATGCTCGAATAGGCCAACAGACGTTTGAAATCAAGCTGAGCGACGATAAACACGGTGGCAAAGACGACCGATAAAAGCCCAAAAACCAGCAACAGGCCACGCGCGAAATCACCCGACCCGGTCGCGTCGAGGACCTGTGTCACCCGCAGAATGCCGAGGAAGGCGCAATTTAGCAGAGCTCCGGAAAGGAGCGCCGACACAACCGATGGCGCCTCGCTGTGAGCGTCCGGCAACCAGCTGTGCAAAGGCGCCAGTCCCATTTTCGTTCCGTAGCCGACGAGCATAAAAAGGAACGCGACTTTAAGCCAGGGAACCCGGAGTGACGAAGCATTGGCCACTAATTCCTCAACCACAAGCGGCACGCCGGCCGCCTCTTTCCCCGATGCCGCAAAGGCGAGAAAGAAAGTTCCGAGCAGGGCCAGCGCAATACCCACCGAACAGATCAGCAGGTATTTCCAGGTCGCTTCAAGCGACCGATGGTGCCGGTGAAAATAAATGAGCGGGGCGCTCGTCAGAGTGGTGGCCTCCACCGCCACCCAAAGCAGTCCAAAGTTGTGACTCATAGTCACAACGGTCATCGTTGAAAGAAACAGCAACAAACAGCCGACAAAAATCGCCTCGGGTTCGTTGACGAATAAGACCGACTCTTCAAAATCAGGCCGCGCCCCCGCTTGTTCCCGGGCTAAATACGATACGGCGTAGACGGCCGCCGCCAGAAACAGACCGCTGACGGCGGAGAGGAAGACAAGTCCGAGCGCGTCCATCTGAAGCCAGCCATCCATAATCGGGTCGGGGCGATGAAGCCACACTGCGGCCGTCAGCGAACTGTGCACGATCGCCGTCACCACCAGCAGTACCCGCCGGATGTCGTTCCTTCGCGTGAAGAATGAGGCAACCCCGGCCAGAGCCGGTATCAGGATCAGAGCCAGAATCATCATGTCTCGG
>JBGOTX010000100.1:0-6552 GCA_041476705.1 Candidatus Zixiibacteriota bacterium | reverse complement strand
TCAGGCAGACAGCAGGCCCCGGTCTCAGTGTTAGGACACGGTGTTCCGGCCACGCACGACGTACCGTCGCCGCCGTAAATACCATTGAGGTCATGGCACTTCAGCGCCGTGGTAGTCACGCAGACTCCGGTAGGCAGACAGCACGTGCCGGTCTTGTCGCCGCAGGAGACAGGCGGCAGGCAGTTGGTACCGTCGCCGAGATAAATCCCGTTGGCCTTAAGGCATTTCACGGCCGTTGTTACGACGCATCCGACCGTTGGAATACAACACGCGCCTTCTTTGGCGGGTGGGCACACGACGCCATTACAGGTGGTGTTGACACCCTGCCACTGGCCATAATGCTTAAGACAGGCAAGTTCTGTTGTGATGACGCAATTGCCGCTTGGCGTGCAACAGGCGCCGGTCTGATTCCCACACAAACCCGGTGTGCAGGGGCTGTAATCACCATAGTAAGTTCCGTTTTGTGCGGCACATTGCGCCTGGGTCAGCTGCTGACACGTTGGACCAGCGGCGCCCACGATGCAACAAGCTCCCAGCGGTGGGTCGCAATTCACCTGTGAGCACGGGATTCCGTCACCGAAGTAATGCCCGCCGGCCTGATCGCAGTCGCCGGCCGTCATTTCGATACAGTTGGGTATTCCGGCCGCGTCTTTAACGCAACAGGCACCCTTGGGCACGCCGCCGCAATGGACATTGGCGCACGAAACGTTATCACCTTGATAAACGCCGCCTTTAGACAAACAATCGGATTGGCTCAAGACAATGCAATTGCCATCAGGCATACAGCAGGCGCCATGCAGGACTTGATTACAGGGAACTGGTGGGCACGGGACGCCTGGTCCCAAATAGATGCCGCCGAACTGGTCACATTCGGTTTGCAATGCCTGAATGCACTGGCCGGACGGCAGACAGCAGGCGCCATCCAAACCATGGCCGCCGCAGTTGATCGTGGCGCAAGTTGCTCCGGGCGTAAATATGCCGCCCAAGTTCGAGCACTCGGAAGGCAAATTGGTCAGGAAGCACAGACCGGTGGTTGGTATGCAACAGGCGCCGGTCGTTCCGCCACCACACGGGTCGGGGGAGCAAGTCGTGCCCGCGCCCAACCAGGTACCATTACAGTTGGCTTGGGTGGTTATGGAGCAAAGCGCTCCCGGAATACAGCAGGCGCCGGTGGGCGTGCAAATACCTGGGGAGGTACAACTGGTACCGTCGCCCATGTACGTGCCGCCCGCGGCCAAGCAATCCTTGGCGCTGACTTGGGAACAGCCGGTCGACAAACAACAGGCGCCGGTCGGAATAACCGGCGTGATGATGATTACTCCGAACATGGACAGAGGGTGAACTTCGCAATGATACTTCCACGGTCCGGGGCCGTCCAGGGCAATGAACACGTCGAAAAACGAATCACCCAGATTTAGCAAGGGAGAATTCCAAGTCTTCGTGGACCCGAGATCCGACGTGGTAGTGTGCAGGAACGCATCCTGGTTGATCCACTTCACCGTGTCGTTGTACGCGACAAAGGTGGTCTCCGGATTAAAGGCAAATCCTCGTATGATCACCGTGTGCTGGGTGGCATGCGCTGTTTCGGTACAGATCGACGCCAATAGCGCGAGACCCAAGCTAAGGGTCAGGAGCTTTTTGAGCATAGTCCCTCCGTGTGTGAATGAGGTTGGTTTAGTATTTTGAACTGGATTGGTTTGCGGATTGAAACGCGCTTCACCGGCACTCGTGTTCCTGAGCTGCAGGTCGAAGCGTGGAGTGTCCGGGCGGTCAAACAATTAGGGACGCCGGTACATGGATTGTTGTCTGTCATAATCTGCGATTCAGGCGAAACTATCGACCTGGTGATGACTCTGCTTCCTGCGTCGGCCTGCTTAGATCCCGGATTGTACTTGCCAGTGAGGACCCCGAAACGTCAAATCGCGACGAGCGGGGCTTGGTGAGCTACTATTCACCTGTAAGAACTGTTCCCGGATCAATACTGGACTGAATGTAGCTACGTTGTCTATGCTCTGTCAAGTCTTTTTTTGTAGCCGGATGGGGTATTTATGGGTCTGCCAGTCAACGCCCATTGCCCCGGCCGCGTTGGGGAGTTATCATATGGGAAGCGGCTGGCGCGGCCCGGTTACCCGGACGGGCTCACGGTCAAACAGGAGAGGTTATGAGCAAAGCACACACACGCGTATCTCATCGGACCCCAACTCTGCCAAAGCGACTGATTGGCGTGGCGATTTTGGCGCTTCTGGTTGCTTTGCTCTGCTCCGGCGTGATGACGGCCAGGCACATCTGGGCTATCAATCTCCCCGGATGCGGACAAGCCGGAGGGTGTGACTGGGCAGTTAACGGGCCTTATAGCAGAATAATAGGTCTGCCGGTGTCCTTTGTCGGGCTGGCTTACTTTACCGGGATGTTAGTCTTGCTGGCGCTTTCCGGAAAATCTATATCCGACCGCAGCGTTGGTTGGGTGGTTCGGTGCGGCGCACTCGCGTCGCTTTGGTTCATTGGGCTAATGGTCATCTATGGACATATCTGTCCGTGGTGCGCCTTGACTCATGTGGCCAACCTGATCTTCTGGGGAATGGTCGAACGGTCGATTCGAATGACCGGAAAGGGGATAGCAACAGACCGGCGGACCCTGGTCATCGGCGCATTGTCCGGGCTAGTCGTGTTTGGCGTAGCATGGGCGATCAAGTCTCACACGATGGCGGTCAAGCAGGCCGAGGACTATCGCAAGGGGATGGAGTCGGTTGCCAAAATTGGAGCCGACACGGTCGCACAGAACACTCAGGTCGATTCCGGTCAGGCCCCCAGTCTCCGGCAGACGAAAGTCGGTTCGACACCTCTCTCAACTAAGCCGCTTCCCGAACCTCCAGCCCGGTTTGGCGGGCGGTATTGGGATGGGAATTCTGGAGCCCCGGTTCGGATCGTGATGTTCCATGACTACCATTGTACACTATGCAAGGAGGTCGAGGGTCAGATCGCGGCGCTTATGCGCCAGCGCTCCGACTTTGCCTTATCGGTCAAGCAGTGGCCGTTTGACGCCGACTGCAATCGGTTCATGTTGGGCATCAGCATGCATCCGGGGGCCTGTCGAGCCGCAAGAGTAGCTGAGGCGGCGGGATTGGTTGGCGGAGAGAAGGCATTTTGGGGCGTACATCATTGGCTGGTGGACCGGGGTGGCGATTTCTCGGAAGCTGACCTGATGGCCGAGGCGAGAGCGCTTGGGCTCGATCCGGGCGAGTTCACGAAAGCCATGAATTCCCCGGAGATTGATAGTATGATCAGCGCTGATATCGAAGAGGGGATCGCTTTGGGGCTCACCTATACGCCGCTCATTTTTGTAAATGGGTATCGGGTCGACGGGTGGCAGTCGGCGGCGGTGCTTCCGGCCGCAATCGATCGGGCCGCGACGGTGGCCAAGACAAAACCACGCGCCAATGACCGCCCCGATCTCGCGATAGACATGCAATTCCGTCAGTGGCTGGTGACACCGGCTACGTCGATCCCGCTTCGTCCGAACGAGCAGAGTCATGGACCGGCGGATGCCAAAACCACGATCGTGATCTATGGCGATCTGACCTGTGCCTTTCACGCCTCGGCCTATGAGATGCTTGAGCGGCCGCTGAAGTCACACCCGGAGATACGATACGTGTTCCGGGATTTTCCGCTAGATTCCGCCTGCAATGATCTTGTGAAACAGCAAATTAACGCGCGCGCGGGTGAGGCCTCGCGGTACGCTATCGCCGCGGGACAGCTCGGCGGCCCGACCTCGTATTGGAAAGCGCACGATTGGATTGTGAGGCACCGGGAGAAACCCGAAGAATGGACGATCGATAAACTGGCCCGGGTGACCGGGCTCGATCCGGCGGCGCTGGGGCGTACAGCCGCCACGCCGCAGGTGAACGGCATTCTTTCGGCCAATATCATGCTGGCGAAACAGGCAGGAGTTATGGCCTCACCGACCATCTTTGTGAATGGCAAAATGGTTACCGGCTGGCGCACGCCGGGACTGCTCGAGCGTGTCGTGACGACAGCGGCGAAGTCGGCGAAATGACCACGTGAACATGAAGTCAATAGTGCGATGTGTCATCTTCTTGATGATCGGCGGGATTTGTTGCACATCCGACATTTCGGCCGCCGTTCAGTTTATCTGGTCGGGCGGAATCACCCCGACCTCAGCGCGAGTGACCGCCAAAGTCAGTGTCGACAGCGCGATTGTTCGATTGGCGGTGAGTTCGAACAGCGACCTGAGCGCCCCCGTGTATTCCGATCCCGACACGGCGATCACTCTCGATAACAATCGGGTGGTGTCGCTCCGGATCGACCGGTTGACGCCCGATTTTCAATACTACTACGCGGTCGAAGTGAATGGCCTCCTTGATGTATCGCTGATGGGGAAGTTTCACACGTTTCCCACCGGAACGGCCTCGTTTGAATTCGCCCTCGGGTCGTGCGCCTGGACCGGTTCAAGCGCCCAGACATTCACGACGATTCGGCAACTTCGGCCACTCTTCTTTTTTCACATGGGGGATTTCGACTACGACAATATTGCGGTCAACGACCGGGCCGTGTACCGGCAAACGTATGAGACGGTGCTCGGTTCGCCCGCGCAGTCGCAATTATACCGGGAAGTCCCGATCTCTTACATATGGGACGATCATGATTTTGGTCCGAACAATTCCGATTCACTGGCTCCCGGTCGAGTGGCGGCCCGGCTGACCTATCAGGAATATGTGCCGCACTATACGCTTGAGGCGGGTACCGGCGATGTGCCAATCTATTTTCGCTTCGATGTCGGCAGAGTAAGATTCCTGGTGTGCGACTCCCGTTCGGCGCGAAGCCCATGGACCGCTCCCGATGACGCGCAGAAAACAATGCTTGGAATTTCGCAAAAGGTCTGGTTCAAAGATCAACTGCTTCGCGCTCGTGACAGCGCCGCGCTCATTGTCTGGGTCAACACGTTGCCGTGGATCGGCGTCACCGGCGATGATGGCTGGTACGTGTACACCCATGAACGGATCGAACTGGCGAATTTTATCAAAGAGAACCAGATTAACAATCTCTGCCAGATATCAGGCGATGCCCACATGATCGCGATCGATGACGGCTCCAATTCGGACTACGCCGCCGGCGGTGGCGCCTGTTTCCCGGTTTTTCAGGCCGCGCCCCTCGACCGAACTCCTTCGCCGAAGGGGGGACCATATAGTCACGGCATGTTCCCCGGCTATACGCAATTCGGTTGGTGCTCAATTGTCGACTCGGGCGGAGTTGTGAAAGTCATCTGGAGCGGGCGATCGGCCGATAATCAGGAGCTGGTGCATTACGAATTCACACCCGGATACTGTCACTCCTGTTGTGTCGTGACGACCGGTAATGTCGACTGCGATCCGGCCGGCGCAACCGATATCAGCGATATTTGTCGATTGGTCGACTATATGTATGTGTCGCGCCAACCGCTCTGCTGTTCCCACGCGGCCAACACCGATGGTCAGGCCGTGATCGATATCGGCGATCTGACCCGACTGGTCGATTATCTGTATATCAGCTTTACCGGTACAGCTCCATGTCCGCTCTGAGTATGGCAAATCGGTGAAAGTCCGAGTTTCGAATCAGTTCGGCATCACAAACTCCTTGACTGTCCGGCTGTCGCCACCCACATTCACCGGACAAAAACGAGCCAGTGATGCTGAACACAGTCCGTACCTTCATTAGACGACGCCCATTCCTGTCAGTCATGCTGATATCCGGTCTGGTACGGCTGGCGGCGGTGATCTGGTCCAAGGGGTTTATTCACAACGACGACCATTTCGAGACGGTGGTGATCTCCCATGACTGGCTGACCAGCGGTTTGTTCGGTGCCGATGGACTTCTGCACTGGTTGAGCCAGCCGGCCGCCGACATCACCCGGTTCCCACTCTACACACTTTTCGTGTACGCGATTTTGAAAGTAGAAACCTGGTTTGGTCTGCAGTCGCTTGATACGATGATGTACGGTGTGCGGCTGGCGCATGCCCTGATTTCAATGCTACCGGTGGTATTCGTTTACAAGACGGTGAAACTGGTCACCCGCGATGATCGCTGGGCGGTGATTGGTGGCTTGTTCGCGGGGCTTCATTTCATGATGCCGTTTCTCGGCGTGCGGAATCTAATCGAAGTGGTCGGCGGCGAATTGTGGCTGGTAGCGTTGTATGCCTGCTATAAATATGCCGATGATTCGCGAGCGTGCTGGCTCTATCTGGCGGGGGTGATGACCGGGCTGGCCTGGATGGTCCGCTTTCAGATCGCTTTCGCGGCTCTGCCGATCCCGTTTATACTCTGGTATGACAAGCGCAAGCTTATGCCCGCGATTCACTATGGAGTCGCGGTGGCGATAATGATCCTCCTGGCCTGGACCGCCGATTTCATTCTGTTGGGTCGGTTCGCCGGAAGTTCTTTCACCCATCTTACTGTTCACGCGCTGTATGACACGATGTACAGTACGATACCGGGAATGTACGTGGTCGTATTGATAGGCCTGTTTATTCCACCGTTATCGTTTGTGTTGGTGTGGCT
>JBGOTX010000099.1:0-6576 GCA_041476705.1 Candidatus Zixiibacteriota bacterium | reverse complement strand
TCTACGCCGTCGGCGTGATGATCTACGAGATCTTGGTGGGCAAGAAGCCACTGGGACATTTCAAGCTTCCTTCGGAACTCGACGGTACGATCGATCCGCGCTTTGACGAGATAGTGCAGAAGTGCCTGGCGCAGGAAGCAAAGGACCGGTATCAGTCGGCCGCCGAACTCAAAAATGAAATTTTGAATGTGATCGGCGGCGGAAAAGCGGGGCGCCCGCCGGAGGAGCTGACCGCCCTCGGGGCGGAGTCGTTTATCGGCAAATGCCGGTATCTCGACACGATCAATGAAACGCCGCACGGTTCGACGGTGCTGGTGGAAAACAAAGTCAACAAGCGGCTGTACATCATCAAGCGGCACAACAAAGGCGAGACCGGGCGCAAGGAAGCCAAGATTCTCGGGTCGCTCAAGCACAAGAACATCGTCAATCTCATTGGCTCCGGCGGCGATGCCCGCCATACCATCATCATATCCGAATATGCGCAGGGCGGTTCTCTGGCGGAGCGGATGGTCCGCAAGTATGATTGGGAAAAGGCGATGGCCATTGCCCTGCAGGTGGCGGCCGGTCTCGACTTTGCGCACAAGAACAATATCGTGCACGGAAACCTGCGGCCGTCGAATGTGCTCTTTGCCGCCGCCGATGAAATCAAAGTGGGTGACTTTGGACTGCCGATCCATTATGACTCGAGCGGCAAGAAGAATTGGTACTCACCGCCCGAGCACAAGGCCTCTCGGCAGGGAGATATTTACGCGCTCGGTGTCATCCTGCACCAACTCATCACCGGCCGCACGCCGCAATATGATCCGGCCGACAAGCTGAAGCTCGATGACGTCAAAATGTTCCTGCCCGAGCCGGTACGGATGATGATGGGCAAACTGCTGGCCGTGCGCGTGGTCAACCGGTACAAGAGTTGCGAAGAACTCATCCTCGATTGGGAGGCCTATGCCAAGGAGCGCGACCGCAAACCGGTCCAATCGACTGTCTCGGAGTCGAACCCTTCCACGAATGCTGTCCCGCAATGGGTCTGGCTGGCCGCCGGAGCCGGAGTAATCGCGGTGATCGTTATCGTCCTGGTCCTCTCTGGTATATTCTCATAGCTGATACATCTTTTCGGATTGTCGCATCCCCGAATTTCAAGAGAAGACGGTCATTTTGCACCATTTTGTTCTTGCATGGCCCTTTATCACATCTTATCTTTGAAATAAATAGGCCTTCGGCCGCCCGTTCCATTCGACAACAGGTTCTATACAACTCGAAGTATATTCTCACTGGAACCAGTCGTCCGACCCGTACAGGAAGGAGAGGGAGTCATGAAAAGAGTAGCTGCAATTGCCATTCTGATTCTTCTAATGTGTTTTGCCCCAACGACACGGGCCGGGACGTGCGGTGATGTCGACGGAAATGGAAGCGTGGACATTGGCGACATGGTCTATTTGCTGGTGTACGTCGGAACCAACGGCAAAGGGGAGCCGGCGCCGCCCCATCCATCCGATGCCGATGTTGACGGTCGCGCCGGTCTGACGATCGGAGACGTGGTAGCGCTGGTGGACTATATTTTTGTGACATTTGATCCGCTCCAGTGCACTCAGGCGCAGGCGTACAGTTTTGCGCCCTCCACGGCCGATTCGGTCTTCTTTCCGCAAATGCTGACTGTTCCCGACGGCGTGGATACGGTCATCATGCCGATCATTACGAATCTGGATGGGAGCACGCAGGGACTGTTCCTGTCTTACCTGAAAAAGGGGTCGGGGGCGACCAATTTCACCCTGCGTAAAATGACATGGAGCGTTTCAGGAGGGCAAAACGTCCTCAGTTGGGACAATGCCAACAACTATTGGGTGACGGATGACACGAGCGGCATTGAAGTTATTTCGATCCAAATGCCTAATACGAACTTCCATGGAAGGCACTCACTCGGTTCGCTGGTATACGTTCGAACGGCTCCGGGAGCGGGAGCAATTGTCCCGACTCTGGTCAATCGGACATCCCTGCTGAAGCCGTCGGTGGAAAAGAACGGCGATCTGTTCTTGCCGGTAACGCAGTATTACAATTTCGCTTTCCCGCCCGAAACGCTGAAAGTATCGCTCGGTTCGATGAATTTTGACGGGGTTGCCGGGTATCCCTCCACCGACAGCTTTGTCGTCAGTTTTACGTCAAGCGGCCTGCCCATTTCCTTCACTCTCACAGGGACCGAACCCTGGATCACAATTGTAGATACCGGCGCGGTCGGGTTTAGAACGCCATGCCATGTGGTGGTCAAAACCGATGCGACCAGCACCGGGATCGGTAGCTACGCCGGCCAGATCTTGTTTTCAACTCTAAGCCCGGCGGCTCCGACCACGATACCGTACATTGATATCAGCTTCAACGTGCGAGCCCCCAACGTCTACCCGTTTGGAGATCTGGATTGTGACGGCGTTATCGATATCTCCGATCTGATCAAGTTGGTTGACTATATGTATATTTCTCTTACGCCGATGACGCCGTGTCCTAAGTGATCTGATCCCCACAAGACATGAACAGGCCGTCCGGGTTGACCGGGCGGCCTGTTTGATTTTGGACATGGAGACTAAAACGATTCGTCTTTGTTCGGGTATTTGCCCGAACGGACATCGGCTATGAATCGTGAAGCCGCCTCGGAAATAATCGGCGGGAGATCGGCGTATTCGCGGAGGAATTTCGGTTTGAACCCCGGCTCGCGCAGACCAAGGATATCGTTGATAACCAACACCTGACCATCGCAGTCCGGACCGGCGCCGATCCCTATGGTCGCCGTAGTTTTCAGCGCTTTGGTGATTTGAGCCGCGATACTGCTTTCCATCAGTTCGAGGACCATGGCAAAACATCCGGCGTCTTCGAGCGCCAGCGCGGACTCAAGCAGGTATTGGCGGGAACGTTCCTCGCGTCCCTGCACCTTGGGGCCGCCGAATCGGTGGATTGACTGCGGTGTCAGCCCGATATGCCCCATCACCGGGATTCCGCACTCGATTACGCGCCGAATAGTCGGCACCATCTCGAGGCCGCCTTCGATCTTAACCGCCTCCGCCCCCCCCTCCTTGAGAAAACGTCCGGCGTTGAGAATCGCCGTCTCGGTACTTGGCTGGAATGACAGGAACGGCATGTCGGCGATCACCAGCGCTTTATCGGTGCCGCGCGAGACTGCGGCGGTGTGGGCCACCATCACATCCATCGTGATAGGCAGGGTTGAGCCGTACCCGTGCACAACATTGGCGGCGGAATCGCCGACCAGGATGGAATCAATGCCGGCCAAATCGAGAAGTCGGGCGACAAAATAATCATACGCCGTCAGGACCGTGATCTTTTCGCCCTGCGCCTTTTTCTGGAGAAGGGTGTTGACCGTGGTCTTGCGGCGTTTATGCACTACCGACATGAGGTCTACTTTCGCGTGAGGTTGCCGGCCGGGACATAGTATTTCTTGCCGACCATCGGTTTTTTCAACTGCTCGATGAGATCGTCGAGGTGTTCGGTGTTATGGACAAAATCGATATCGTCGGTTTTCACCACCAACAGCGGCGTCTCGGTATAGTGAAAGAAATAGTAATCGTACGCCTTGTTGAGGCCTTCAACGTAGTCGACATCGATCGGTTTCTCAAATGTGAAATTGCGGGCGCGGATCCGGTCCAACAGAACCGAAGTAGAGGCCTGCAGGTAAATGACCAGATCGGGTTTGGGGATGTCGCGCGCCAGCACCGGCGCGATCCGGTTGTACAAGGCCAGTTCGCGCTCGGACAGATTTACCGAGGCGAAAATCGAATCCTTGGCAAAGAGATAGTCGGCGACAATTTTCTGCGCAAACAGATCGCGGACCATCAACTGCTGTTGCTGTTGAAAGCGCGTGATCAGGAAAAACAACTGGCAGGAAAGGGCGTGGCGGGCGCGGTTCTTGTAGAAATCGACCAGAAAGGGGTTATCAAACACTTCTTCATTGACCAGCGTGGCGTTCAGCCGCTCGGCCAGCAGTTTCGCAAAACTGGTCTTGCCGACGCCAATGACGCCTTCGACCGCAACATAATTCGGTTCAAAGGTTTCGGGCGACATGTTCCCTGAACAGTACGACCGTGCGCCGGGTTTCGGCGGACAGGTACGAAGCCAAAGGTTTCTTCGTGACCGGATGAATCATCTGCGGATCGATTTCGATCACCGGCACCAGCGCAAACGGGCGATGGATCAATTCGGCGTGCGGAATGGTCAGCCGGTCGGTTTTAACTGTGCGATTTCCAATTAGCAGAAGGTCAATATCCAGCGTCCGGGGGGCGCGCTTGCCCTTATCAGTGCGGCCCAGTTCACGTTCGATCCGCTCGGTATGGTCAAGCAGTTCCACCGGTGTATACAGGTAGTCGGCCTTGACCGCCTGGTTCATGAACGGCGGATGTTCCCCCTTCATGCCGACCGGATCGCTCAAGTAAATCGATGAAACGGCGGTGATCTCCAGCCCTTCGACTTCCCCGAGTTTCACCAGCGCCAGAGCCAGATTTTGCTCTCGATCACCGATATTTGATCCGAGCAAGAAGTATACGGTCTCAGCCATCACGGCTCCTTGTCTTTCGTCACCGGAGTGTTGGTCAGTTTACCGATATCCCCTTGATAGCGGGTGACCTCGATTTCGATGTGTTTCACCAAGCCGCCAACCGGCGGGTGAAGTTTGCGGACTCTCAAAGTTACCCGATAAACGGGAAACCTGTCAAGCAACAAGACCGCCAGTCGATTGGCCAGCCCTTCCAACAGCGAGTAGGCCTCGCTCTCGACCGTCTCCCGAATGATGGCATAGACCCGGCTGTAATCGATCGTGTCTTTGATGGAGTCGCTGTGTCCGGCATCGGCCAGATCGACTTCCAATTCGCAATCAACTTCGAATTGCCGCCCGGTCTCGCGCTCCGCGGCGCTGACGCCGTGATACCCGTAGAACGACAACCCCGCCAGACGGATGATATCTTTCATTCGCGCCCCTGGGGTCGCGTCAGGGTGCGTCGACCGGACACTCGGCGAACGGCTTCGGCATATTTCTCGAGCGACGCGGTCAGGGACAGACGAATAAACCCCTGGCCGATATCGCCGAACTCGGTGCCGGGAGCCACCAGAAGATGGTATCGTTTCAGCAGTTGACGGGCGAATGTCACGCTGTTCCGTCGGCGCGGAATGCGCGTCCAAAGAAACGGTATGGCGGCTGACGACGTGCGTTCGAGGCCGAGATGCTCAAGCAACGATTGTGACGCTGCGGCGGCCGAAGTGATCTGCCGGCGAACATCCTGGAGCGATTTGGACGGAAAACTTCTCAAGCCCTGAATGGCCAGATCGACGAACGCTTCAGGGACGTACGGCGGCAACACGCCGGCGGCGGCCTCTAAGCCGGCGATCAGATGACGGTGCCCCACCGCGAATCCGAACGGAATCGGCGGGAGTCCCAGCAGGTACGCGAATGAATATAATTCCAAGCCAACTTTGCGCCCCCCGTCAACCGAAAGCAGAGAAAGCGGCTTGCGGGCCGGGATGCTCTGATAGCAGGCATCGTTCACCAGCAGGGTGTTCTCGCGCGAAGCCGTTTCGACCAGGGCGCGCAAAGTTTGTTCGTCCAGTTCGACGCCGGTCGGATTGTGCGGCGAGTTGAGAAATAAGACCCGAGCCACTTTACCGACCCGCGACGACATTTTCTCCACATCCGGCAACCACTGGTGGCGAGACGAAAGCGGGTACGGCACGGGAATGCCGCCTACGGCGGTGACCGCTTTACGGTACAGGGGGACACCCAGAGAAGGCACTAAAGCCAGATCGCCCGTATCGACAAACGTCAGCGCCGTCAGCCAGACGAGCGAACTGATGCCGTTGCCCAGGAATATTTCGCGCCGACTTATATGGCGGGTGCCGTGATATTCCGTCAGCCAGTCGGCCAGAGATTCCTTGAGATTGGCAATCTTTTCCGGCGAGGCGGCTTTGAAAGAAGCGGAAACCGTCTTCGGATCATGCTCAAAGGGGACCGGCCAGTTGAAAGAGCCGAGATCGATCATCTCCATTCCTGACAGCAACGGCTTGCCTAATAGGGGCCGGGCAAAATCGAGCACATCCGGCGGCATCTGATAGAGACGGTCGGTACGGTCAATCAGCACTTTTTTTACGAGCATAACGTATTGCCTTTGACAACCTGCTCAAGGGAGCGGCGCATGGCCGACAGCCGCTCGAGGTCGTCCTGCGGGATGCGATTCACTTGTCCCAACTGCCGGGCCAGCGTCAGGATTCTGGCCAATTGCTCCACCGTTTCATGTCGGTTATATGCTTCCTCGAGCGTGCGGCCTACGGTCAACAGGCCGTGGTTGCGCAGAAGGAAGGCATTGTTGGTTTTTACATGAGGCGCCAGCGCTTGTGGCACAGCAGAAGTCCCTGGCGGCGCGTATTCTGTGAGTGGAATTCGACCGACAAACACCGCCACTTCGGGGAGCACGTCGTCACTTAGCTCCACTCCAGCCACAGCGAAGGCGGTGGCGTGCGGCGGGTGGGCATGAACGCAGGCCATGATATCCGGCCGCTCTTTGTACACAAACAGGTGCATCAGCATTTCCGACG
>JBGOTX010000098.1:0-6614 GCA_041476705.1 Candidatus Zixiibacteriota bacterium | reverse complement strand
TGCGCTCAGTCCGCGCTTTCGGCAAGGGGATCTGCTCTGGTCGAATTCGCTGGCCTATCGTGCTTCAATATTTTTTTTCACCCGCCCACAGTTGTATGCCCTGCCGGAACACGGAGAAATCGTGCGATTTGTCGATTCGACCGGTCGGCGCCGGGTGGGAATTGCCATCGGTCTGCCCGGAGAGCAGGTTGAAGTAGCGGATGGAATTCTGATGGCCAACAGTTTGCCATATGATCTCACGACGTCGCTTGGGGGACCTGTGTCGGGTCGGGTTGAATTGACAACGGCGGAAGGTATGTCTATTTTGGTTGCTACCGTTCGGCTCGGTTCGATCGAAAAACTCTATCAGGTACCGGTGACCGATATTAAGGGAAAGGTGCGCAAACTGCTGTGATCTCTTCGCGGTTTCTGGTGTTTGATCTTGATGGCACACTGATAGATTCCTCCGCCGGGGTGATTGAGGCGGTCAATTACTCTCTGCGAATGACCCACCACCCTGAGCGCGAGGGCGCCGAAATCAGCCGGTGGATTGGTTTCCCCCTCGAGAAGATGTATGCCGATTTCGGCGTGGGGCCATTCGCCGACCTGTACCATCACTTTCAGCGCCGGGCGGCCGAGAGCGTGGTGAGGTCATCCGAACCGCTGGAGGGGGCCGAATCGACCGTGCGACTTCTCCACGAACGCGGCTGGCGGATGGCGATTGCGACAACTAAAGTCCACCACCATGTTGAGGCGATCATTGAGAAACTCGGCTGGGGCGACATATTCCCCGTCATAGTCGGTGGCGACGATGTCACCCGCGTCAAACCGGACCCGGAGGCATTTCGCCTGGCTATGAGCAGATTGGGCGCAAATTCCGAGGACACGCTGGTTATCGGTGATACAACCAACGATGTCCTGGCCGCCCGGGCTATCCCTGTGCCGGTGGTGGGGGTGGTCTCGCCCTATGGAGGCCATGAAAGTCTTTTGGCCGCTTGCCCTGATTATGTGATTGACACCATCAGCGAGCTTCCCATACTACTCAACGGAAACGGAGAAGGGAAGGAAGCGATATGAAACGACTGTGGGTACACTCATTCCAAACGCCGCTTGGTCTCGTCCGGGTGGCATCGACTGAAAAAGGGTTAGCCCTGCTGGCTCTTCCGAGCGAATCAGCCGTCTGGTTCGAGCGGATGTTGAAGCAGAAATTCTCTGATCATGAGGTCCTCGAAAAGGGAGATTTCAATCTCAAAGTCGAGCGGCAGGTGTCGGAGTATTTCAGGGGAAAACGTCGCGATTTCGATCTCCCACTTGATCTACAGGCGCCGCCGTTCCATGCGCGCGTCCTGAAGCAGGTGGCGCGAATTCCGTTCGGAGAGACCAAAACTTACGGAGAAATTGCCCGCGCCGTTCGAAATCCCAAAGCTTCCCGCGCGGTCGGCTCGGCCAACGCCCGCAACCTGATTCCGATTGTCATCCCGTGCCATCGAGTGGTGGCGACCGGCGGTTTGGGCGGGTACGGCGGAGGACTGGAAATGAAGAAATACCTGCTCCGCCTCGAGAGCGTGACTGCTTGAGCAGGGCAATAGATGGCACTATCAACCGAATCACCTGAGAGGAACCATCCGTGGACCCACGCGTAACCAAACTGGCCAAACTGCTCATTCACTATTCGCTTCGGTTGAAAAAAGGAGACTTGCTCAAGATTCAGGGGGAAATCGTCGCTTTGCCGCTTATCCGTGCGGCGTATGAAGAGGCAGTCAAGGTAGGCGCATATCCATACACACAGATCATTCTACCGGATACCGACGAGTCGCTTCTGAAGCATGCGACGCCCGAACAGTTGGGATTCGTATCGCCCCTGGCCCGACATGAGGTAGAAAAGATCGATGCCCTGCTGGCGATATGGGGATCAAGCAACACGCGCTATCTGGCCGGTATTGATCCCAAGCGACAAGCGATGAAGCAACGGGCCCGCAAGCCGGTATTTGAGCGCTTGTTCGCGCGTATCGGTGACGGTTCGGTGCGCTGGGTCGGCACGCAGTTCCCGACTCAAGCCGACGCGCAGGAAGCCGATCTGTCGCTTGGCGACTACGAGGATTTCGTCTATTCGGCGGGACACATCACGACCGCCGATCCCGTCGCCCATTGGAAAAAGGTGGCGAAGGAACAGCTGAGACTAAAGCGTATCCTCGACCGGGTGGACCGGATTCATGTGCGCTCCAAGGACACGGATCTCGCTTTGCGGGTCAAGGGGCGCAAGTGGGTCAGCTGTCACGGGACGGAGAATTTCCCCGACGGGGAGATTTTTACATCGCCACTCGAAGACACCGCCAACGGCCGCATCCGTTACTCGTTTCCGGCGGTCTATGGCGGACGTGAGGTAGAAGATGTGCGGTTGGAATTCAAGAACGGCCGGGTGATGAAGGAATCAGCGGGAAAGAACCAGGCGTACCTTACCGCGATGCTGAATATGGACAAAGGGGCGAGATTCTTGGGCGAGTTTGCGATCGGCACCAACTACGAGATCAAACGCTTCTCAAAAAACATACTCTTCGATGAGAAAATCGGCGGCACCTGTCATCTGGCGGTGGGGGCCTCCATCCCGGAGGCGGGGGGCAAGAACAAGAGCGCTCTGCACTGGGACATGGTGTGCGATCTGCGGCGGGATAGCGAGATTACGGCCGACGGGAAAGTGATCTATCGCAACGGCCGGTTTACCATCTGAGCCGGATCGGTGACACTAAAAAAACCGGCGGTTACCCGCAGGCCCTTTTTCCTGCGTATTCGTTGCTACGGATTCACCGGCGGCAAACCATTGAGATACAGATAATCAACCAACCGCGTCACGTCGGCAATATCAATAATCCGGTCGGCGTCGCAGTCGCCGGACTGAATAGTGATGGGCGGCGGACCGCTCAGGTAAAGGTACGTAACCAGCCGGATAAGGTCAGAGATGTCGCGGTTACCGTCGTTGCTATAATCGACGTCGCACCTAAGTATCCCTTTGGTGACAATCTGTCCGGGGAACACCATGGGAGCATAGGTCATCACGTCGATGACAAGGCGAACTTTCATTCCAAAGAGGTCGGTTGTATCCACCGGCGCAGACACGCCTCCCAGAGCGTAGGAGTCAATGCGGCCGTAGATCCTGAGCACCTCTCCTGTGCCGGGCGCCAGATTGGGGGCTCCGCCGCCGTTGTTGGCGATCAGTTCAACCGTGTAGCGATTGCCCAGGGTATCCCACGTGAGCGTCGACATCGCTTCAAAATAGCCGGTGCGAGTGCCCTTGCGAATCGAGTCGAGCGAAACCTTATAGGGTGAATTCGGCAGGCGAAGAGGCAGGACCAAACTCGCGAGGTATTGGGAGTTGGCCAGACTAACCGAAACCATCACCTTCCGACCGGCGAAGGCAGAGTCACCCACGATTCTGAGGGTGTCTCCCAGTGCCGCGATATAGTTTGCATGTAAAGACGTGATCGGACCATAAGAGGTTTGAACCGTGAGCAAAACCGAATAGATGCCCGGGAGCGTGTACACATGGCTTGGGCTCTGAAAAGTGGATGTCTGACCGTCGCCAAAGTCCCATAGCCAGGCGCTCGGGCTGAGGCCGGAGCTACCCGAAAATTGCACCGTCAGGGGAGCGTTCCCTTGCCGCACATCGGCGGAAACCGAGGCGCCCCAGCCAATGGCGGCGTCAGTATTGATGATTCCCCAGCCATAGTCGTTATTGGGCGTAGCCGCATTGCCGGCGGTCTCCATCATGGCCTGACGAATCAATGACGGTGGAAAAGTTGGATGGGCCTGGATCACGAGGCAGGCCGCCCCCGCCACCAACGGTGTTGACAGTGATGTCCCGCTGGCTCCGCCATAGGAGGAGTCGGAGGTTGACGTGGCGCAGGCGGTTGATACGCCGCGGGCACATACTTCCGGTTTGATACGGCCATCAAATGTCGGGCCGCGAGACGAAAAGTTCGCCAGACCGCCGGTGGAGTTCACGGCCCCTACCGAGAGGTCTCTGAACGCGTCGGCCGGAGCGCCCAGCGAGGGGGAAGTTGGGCCGGCGTTGCCCATCGCGTTAACCACGAGAATACCGAGCGAATCCGCCAGGTTGGCGGCTTTGGTTGAGATGCAATACGTGCCGTCATAGTTCGAGTTCACGTAGGATGTTCCGGTGTCGAAAGTGCTATACGAGAGCGATGAACTGATAACATCGGCGCCCAACCCTGAAACCCATTCCACGGCGGCCAGCCAGTTATCTTCTTCGACCTGTGTTTCGGACCTGATGTCCTCGGTCTTGCACAGAAGGATTTTGGATTTGAACGCCGGACCGTACAGTTTTCCGTCTTTCATCCCGGCGGCGGTCGACCATGTCAGCGTACCGTGATCCCAGGCGGTGGACCAATCGGCGGGTTGATTGCTGGTCACGCTGTCATGGAAAACGAAATCATACTGAGCAATCAGCCGTCCTTCTGCAATCGTGGCGGCAAACACGCTGTGGCTGGTGCGGAATCCGGTATCAAACATCGCAAGCGTGACGCCTTCCCCGTGATACCCCTGATCATGCGCCGGCGGTACATTAATCTGCCCGAGTTGCAGGGCGGCTGATCCATAATTGAAAGCCGCAGGTGAGAGCGCCGCTTTAGGGGACTCAGTGCGTGTATCCTCGGGCACAGATCCTTCCGGTTCCGGGATGCGCTTACCGACCGCAATTGGCTGGATCTTCGCAACAAATGGCAAAGCTCCAACCTGATCCAGTCGTTCAACCGGGATCACAAAGCTGGCCGCGTTGAGCCAGTTCGACTTCCATCGGAGCGAGGCGCCGAACCCGATAATCCGATCGACATACTCCTGCTGAACGGGGAGGTCTGCAAATACGACTTTGTCCATGCCTGTTTTGGCGCGACGTTTCATCGCCGCCTCGCCGATTATCAGGGAAGAGGCCGCCGATTGAAACTGAGGCCGGGTAAACACCCCTTTGTCGGTGAAGAAGACCCAAACTTTTGCGTTGGCGCCATCGCGCTTTGCAAGAAACTGGCGGGTCTCTTCGGTAAACGGCACGGGGGCTTTGGCGACTGTCACGACTTCGGAGGCCAGTTCAGGCATGGCGAGCGGTGATGAGTCACTTATTGTTGAGGTAGCGGCTACAACGGTGAGGGGGAGTATTAAGGGGAAGATGCACGCAAGCCTCGAGATCATAGTCATCCTTTCCTTTCGGCGGGCAAACTGCGGAGTACGTCTTATAGGTACCATATCAATTTACTGCCAAACGGTCTTTTGTCAATGCAACATCAAGTCTCATCGTCATTTCCAACCAATAGACGTATGGGTGGGTTCCCATATCAAGTGTGGCGCGGCCACCACTTTCCGGTCGGCGGTCTGTCAGCAGGAAGGAACACCGGGGGGCTAATCTGTTGGCGTTGAACGAACAGGGGTAGATCATCGTACCGGTCGATCAAGGTCCACCTGGGCACGCCGCATGCTCAACTACTTTGGCGAGTAGCAATCCCGGTGACCGGGCGAGGTCCGCCAAACGCCCCAACCACCGGCAAAGGCAAAGGTGATACTTATGAACCGAAGATTGAACCAGGAACACGGATTTTCACTAATCGAACTCATGACCACGGTCGTGATCATTGGGATAGTGGCCGGTATGGCCGTGCCGCGGTTTGGGCGAGTGTACGACCGATTGAAAATGCGTACGACGGTGCGGCATCTCAATTCCGAGTTACGCCTGGCGCGCTCAATGGCGATCACCGACAAAGATCAGTACGGTCTGTACTTTGACAACGGGGCTCGGACGATCACTCTTTTCCGAGATCGAGTAAACCCGAACAACTACATATTCGAGACCGGCGACTCGGTTATTCATATTGACTCGATGCCGCCCGAGTTTATCTGGATATGGAGTGACTGCGGGAATCAGGTTCTTACGTTTAAAGCCAACGGTTCGGCGGGTTTCACCGGTGGTGGAAACGTCTGGGCTCTGGGGTTGACCGAAAACGCAGTCTGTGTTAGCCAGAGCAATGTGTTGGCCTCGACCGGCCGGCTACAAGCCAACGCCTCGTATTATTGAGTCACGACGACCTATATTTGCCGAATATGCGCGTAAAGAGGCCTCCCCATGCGGGGGGCTTTTCTTTTTGGGGGCAACAGCTTACGGAACTTTTCAGGCCGATACCGGGCGTTTTGAGTCGGGCCACCGAATAGTGGTTCAGCGGGTTACAGGATTTTTTGGAATAAACTATAAACTGGCCGCCGCAAATGCCGATAAAGTCCAAGAGCTTAAGTAGTGAAGGGTACGAACCGACCGGAATACAAAACACTCTTTAAGATAACGAGTTGCCTATGTTTTTCTCCCGTCGAAGTAATAGCACGGTAGGACTTGATGTCGGCGCCAGTTCGATCAAACTGGTCAAGTTGGATCACGGCAAGGGCGGTTTCTCGATTTCCGCGATCGGTATTCGGGAACTACCGCCCGAAGCTATCGTGGCGGATGAAATTCGTGATCGCGAGGCGGTCATTTTCAACATTCAGTCGCTGGTGGATCAGACCGACCCGAAGATCAAGGATGTCGTCGTATCTATATCCGGCCACAGTGTTATCACGGATAAATTCACGATCGACAAGAAGAC
>JBGOTX010000097.1:0-6712 GCA_041476705.1 Candidatus Zixiibacteriota bacterium | reverse complement strand
ACCGCCAAAGCTCCGGCGAACAGAAGCAGGAGCCAGGATTTCCCCCAAACGCCGAACTCACCCGAGGTTGTCTGCGCCACCGGTTGGGCGCTGATTCCGGCCAGCACTTTGTCAAAGTCCCGCCAGCTGGCAAAACTGCCTCCCGACTGGCGAGATAAGGCCATCAGATTGGCCGGATTGCCGGACTGATCAAATTCCTCAAGCGAGTACGCTTCGACCAGTATCTTTCCCTCTTTCGCCGTCAACCGCTGATTCCCTTTGTCGAGGTTGGCGTGAAACGTGTACTCACCGGGGGAGACCTGCGAAAAATCCGCCTGAAATTTTCCTTCGCCGCGATCGACAAACCGAACTGACAAAGAATCTTTGCCGTCAGCCGGAATGAGACTGACACTGCCAGACACGCCGGTCAGGGGCCGGAATCCCTGATCGAACGCGAAACCGTCAAAAACCACCGGCTCGCCTCGACTGAAGACCGTCTTTTGCGGCAGGATACGAAGCGGGTCGAAATCATCCTGGACGGTCAGCCAACTGGTAACACCGTCGACAAAGCGGCCATATACCCCCGCGTCCTCGCCCAATCCCAGATTGTAAAATCCCCAAGGCCAGACCGGTCCGGCGGCGGTCACGAAGATTTTCCCCGGCCCCAATCGGCGATACCCCATAATCGGCAGTCGATCGGTACCGCCGCCCTGAAGTGTCGCCAGAACAACGGCCGACTTGTCAGCGGCATCGCATCGAACCAGCGTTCGGAAAGGCGGCAGGTTCGCCCACAGCTCGCGGATCGCAGCCCGGTCATCGGCTAGACGTACCGCCGGATGGAAGAGATTCGACTCCATTGGCTCACCGACAAATTCGCCGAAATCAAACGCCCTCGATTTGGAAGGATAGAATGGCAGTACGGTTGTCATCCACCGCGCCGGATTTTGCGCAAAGTGCGGGCCCAGCAACCACCAGATCGCGCCGCCGTGCTCGGACAAGAAAGAGGCCATTATCGCCTGCCGTGTGTCCAGCGTGGCCGGTGACACATCGTGCAGAATGATCAAATCGTATCGGTTTAATTCTGTCTGGGTGGTCGGGATAGAGCCGCCAAGATTTCCGCTCTTTGGGCTGATCGACAGGAAGCGAACATCGAACCGATTGGTCTGCGCAAGATATCGGCGAAGAAAACCGACTTCGTAGTCCGGCTGTTCCGTGACCAACAAAACCGCCATTCGGCTCTTGAGCACCTTGACGGCGATGGTTCGTTCATTGTTGCCGGTGGCTTCCTCCCCCTCAAGCGGCGGCACTGATATTTTCAGCAGTTTTTGGCCCGGATCAGAGGGGATGTACTTAAGTGTTACCTCGCCGAAGCCATCGGGACGTTGAAGCGGGAACGTGGTCGAGTCGAGCAGGCGGTTCCCCTGATGTACTTCGATCCTGGGCGATTTCCCTTCGGCGCTCTGCCAGCTCAACTTGACCTTGATCTCGGTCGGCTTGCCGACAAACACGACCGGATTGTAGTCCACATCGGCCAACCCGACATCGAGATTTCCGATATCGCCGGCCATGTCGATCGCGTACACGGGGGAAGTCAGCGCCGATGTCACCTGCGTCGGTTTGCGGCCTGAGTTGGAATTGCCGTCGGATAGCACCAGCCAGAGGTCGGAGGGTTCGGCCAATTCATCTTTAGATAGTTCGCTCATCGCCTCGCCGAGCGCCGTGGCGTTACGATTTATTTTCGACCGGTCAATGTCCAGGTGATCGCCGAAGAAATACGTCGTGGTGGCCGTCTGGTCGGCCAGTCGTCCGTATGCCGGCGATGACAAAAGCGAATCGAGCCGCGCCGTACGGGTCTTGCCGGATTCGATCTTGTCCATGCTGGCCGAGACATCGATAACCACCGCTACCCTGCGCTTGCGCTCCCGCTCGCGCGAATACGACAATACCGGTTGCAAGAGCGCGGCGATCAGCGCCACCACCGCCACCCCGCGAAAGGTGGCCAGGAGAATGCGAATCCATGGCGGAAGTGGTGGATTCGTGCGGCGATAGAGCCAAACTGTCAGCAGGGCCAGTCCGATAAAGGCCAGCCAGACCACCACCGGCGTCGAGGATAGGAACTCTATGGACAATTTCTTGAGGCCGAACATCTCAGACCTTATACGTGAAAGAGAAACTCAGGTTGATGGAAGAAAAAAAACGAACGGCTTGAGCGGCGTCCGGCTGGCGTCATGAGGCCCGCGCCGTGGTGTAGCGGACCATCGAAGTCAGCGAATCAACATACACCGACTGACCCAGCAGAGCCACCGATTCGAGCGCCTGCTCGGACAGTTCTTCAGCCCGACGATAGGCATAGTCGATCCCGCCGTTCTCCGTAACAAAAGTGAAGACTTTGCGGAAATTGTCCGGATCATCGCCGCGCTTAAGGTACCCAGTGATCTCCCGACTGCCGGCCTCGGACACGCGCTTCAAAGAGTGAATCAGCGGGAGGGTAATTTTCCCGTTGAGGACATCCTTACCCGGTTCCTTGCCGGTGACTTCGGAATCGCCGACAAAATCCAGAAGATCATCGGTGATTTGAAACGCGACACCGATTTTTTCGCCGAAATCGGCCATGCGGCGGCGGGTTTCAGCATCCCGCCCGCCCAGAATCGGTCCGGTCTCGCAGGCGACGGCGAACAGCGAAGCGGTTTTGTCGGCAATAATTTCTAGATACTCTTCTTCAGAGAGGGCGTAGTTGCCGGTTTCCTCGATCTGGCGGAGTTCCCCGACCGATACCCGCTCGGTGGCCGATGATATCGCCTGCACCACCTCCATCGATCCGGTGGCGACCATCAGCCGAAACGCCTTGGCGAACAGGTAATCGCCCATGAGCACGGAGATCAGGTTGGTCCACTTGGCGTTGACCGTTTCCTGGCCTCGACGAAGGTCGGCATCGTCCACAACGTCGTCGTGCAAAAGGGTCGCCGTGTGGATAAGTTCGATAGCCAGCGAGGCGTCAATCGAATGTTCCGAGTAATTGTTGGCCGCCCGTGAGGAAAGAAACAAGATCGATGGCCGCATGCGCTTGCCACGACTGCGCAATAGGTGGCGGGCGATCGAGGTAATCAGCGGTGAATCGCCCCGGAGGATATCAAATAGGCGACGGTCGAAGGCCTCCAGATCGGCTTGTACCGGTGCGGTCAATTCCGCCAGCTGATTGTTGTCGAGTGTTGCTTTGGTCGTGGTGTGTACCTTTCCCAAATTGGCCCCCATGATACTTCGGGCCGCCAGACCTGTCAACCTCTATAAACCCAACTACTACGAGGGGTGTTCCCCCCGTACTTTGATGGGAAAATCAATGGGAGCGGGCCGGATCGGTCAGAAACGTATCGACCGCCGCAATATATTCAGAATTGGTAAGGTATTCGCGATCATTATGCTCGCCACTCAGTTCGATAAACCGTTTGTGCGCACGTGCCGCCTCGAACAGCTTGCGCCCCATCTCGTAGGGTACGATATCATCCTCGAGTGAATGCGTGATCAGCACCGGGATTGACAGGCGCGCCAGTTTGTCGACAGCGTTGAATTCGGACCGCAGGAGAAGGCCGGTGGGCAAGAAGCCAAATACCCGTCTCGCCATATCGCGCAGGGAAGTAAATGAGGACTCCAGAATCAGACCGGCACAGGGGGATTTGGTCGCCAGCTCAACCGCCACTGCACCCCCAATCGATTCCCCCCAAATGATGGTCTGGTCCGGCGCTAAATGCTTTGTCCGGGTCAGCCATTCATACGCCGCGCCGGCATCGGCGTACAGGTTTTCTTCCGACGGAGAACCATTCGACCGACCGTATCCGCGATAGTCAATAATCAGCACCGACACGCCCAGCGAACGCAGAAACTGAAGGTGGGAGACCCGATGTCCGATATTCCCGCCGTTCCCGTGCAGAAACAACACCGTTCGGCGGTCCGGTCGGCCCGGAATATACCAACCATTGATCCGATCAGCCGGGGAAACGTCCAGAAAGACATCTTCATAAGCCATACCGACCGCATCGGGAGTCACCTCTATGTCGCGAGTCGGGTAATAGATGAAACGGTTCTGAAAGAAATAGACATAAGCGCAGATGACGATATAGACGCCGGCGATGATTATGAGCGGAGTTGCGATCATGCGACGACTTTTCAGCGCCATGTCAATTCGAAATCACTCCCACTCGATCGTGGCCGGGGGCTTGGATGAGATGTCGTACACCACCCGGTTGACCCCTTTGATATTGCGGATAATCCGGTTCGAAATGTGCGCCAGAATGTCGTGATCGATCCGCGCCCAGTCGGCGGTCATGCCGTCGACCGAAGTCACCGCGCGGATAGCCACCACATTTTCGTAGGTTCGTTCATCACCCATGACGCCAACCGCACTGATCGGCAGGAGCACGGTGAAGGCCTGCCAGATGTCATCGTATATGTTGAACCGGTGCAGTTCTTCGATCATGACGGCGTCGACTTCGCGCAAAATGTCGCACCGCTCCTGAGTGACTTCGCCCAGCACCCGCACCGCCAGACCTGGTCCGGGGAACGGATGGCGCCGGATAAAATGTTCCGGCAGACCGAGCGCCCGCCCAATAGCACGGACTTCATCTTTGAACAGTTCTCTCAGCGGCTCGACCAGCTTGAATTTCATCGCGTCTTTGAGTCCGCCGACATTGTGGTGAGACTTGATCGTCACTGATGGCCCCTTGAACGAGACCGATTCAATCACATCCGGGTAGAGCGTTCCCTGGGCCAGAAACTCGATATCGCCGATCTTGTCCGCCTCCGCCTCAAACACATCGATAAACGCGCCGCCGATAATTTTCCGTTTTTGCTCCGGATCGGTCACGCCGGCCAGCCGGGACAGGAAAAGCGATGAGGCATCGACCGGGCGCAGATTGATCTTCAAGTGTTGGAGCATGTCGGTCACGTCGGCGAATTCATTCTTGCGCAGGAGACCGTTGTTGACAAAGACCGCATGAAGCTGCGGACCGATCGCCCGCGTCAGCAACATGGCCGCCACCGATGAATCGACGCCGCCGGAGATACCCAAAATGACTTTCTTGTCCCCCACCTGCCGGCGGATTTTGGCCACAGCTTCGTCGATAAACGATTCGGCAGTCCAATCCCCCTTGAGCTTGCAGATGTCGAAGAGAAAATTGTGGATTATCTTCGCCCCCTCGACCGTGTGATGCACTTCCGGGTGAAACTGCACGCCATAAATGGGGCGGGAGTCGTGGGCCACAGCCGCGACATCGAGCGACTCGGTCGACCCGATGACATGGAACCCGGCGGGTATCTTGATAATCGAATCGCCGTGCGACATCCACACCTGGCTCTTATCCTTCACGCCCGAAAGCAACTGCCCGTCGTTGGCAATCTTCAACTGCGATCGTCCGTATTCCCGTTTGTCGGAGCGCACCAGTTGACCGCCGAACAGGTCGGCCAGCAGTTGCATCCCGTAGCAGATACCGAGAATCGGCTTCTCGGTGTCGAAGAAGGCGCGCTCAAGGCGCGGAGCATCGGGGTCTTTCAACGAGGCCGGACCACCGGACAAAATGTATCCGGCGACCGGTCGGTCTTTATAGACCGACAAATCCGCCGTGCACGGCACGATTTCGCAGTAGACGTGGGCTTCGCGCACCCGTCGCGCGATCAACTGCGAATACTGCGCGCCGAAATCGATAATCACTATCATGTCGTGGGCTGTTGCCATTGTTTCGGCTCCTGTGGTGAATGACCGGCGATAATCGTATCGTGCTGAAAGCCATCACTCATAGTCGGGAAATCGGTCATATACTGCAATCCGCGCGATTCGCGACGACCTATGGCGCAGGCGATGATCAACTCCGCGACCGTCGCCAGATTGCGCAGTTCGAGGACATTATACGTGGCGGGCGTCGCGTAATAGTATTGATCGATCGCTTCCTTCATCTGGGCGATCTTTTCCTTCGCCAACAGCAGTCGTTCCATCGAGCGGACAATTCCGACAAAGTCGGACATAACCCGCCGCAGTTCCCGGCGATCGTGCGTAATCAGCACTTTTTCGCGCGGATATTTGAGCGAGGAGTACAGCGGCGGATCAACCGTCATCTGCTCCGGAAAATCGGCGTGCTTCAGATAATCAAGCGAAGCCGTGGCGGCGAACCGGGCCATGACCACCGCTTCGAGCAGTGAATTGGAGGCCAGTCGGTTGGCCCCATGCATGCCGGTCATGGCGACCTCGCCGGCGACGTACAGCCCCGGTAGTTCGGTCGTTCCATCGAGGCGCGAGATCACGCCGCCACAGGCATAGTGGGCGGCCGGAACCACCGGAATGGGGCGTTGGGTGATATCGAAGCCATATTTGAGACACTCGCCGTAAATATTAGGGAATCGCGATTTGATCCGGTCGGCCGACAGATGCGAGACCTCGAGCAGAACATATTCCTCACCGCTCTGCTTTAATTCACGGTCGATTTCGCGGGCCACGACATCACGCGGCGCCAAATCTTTCATTTCATGAGCCGTGTCCATAAAATACCGCCCGGCGACCGACTTCAGCCGTCCACCCTCGCCGCGAACCGCCTCCGATATCAGAAATGGCCAGCGACCGGGGGCGTACAGGATGGTCGGATGAAACTGAATGAACTCGAGATTGGCGACCGTCACCCCTGCTCGATAAGCAATGGCAATCCCGTCGCCGGTGGCGATGAGGGGATTGGAGGTATGATAATACACCTGT
>JBGOTX010000096.1:0-6723 GCA_041476705.1 Candidatus Zixiibacteriota bacterium | reverse complement strand
TTGCATTGAGGACTGAGCCAACCTATTTTCATTCGACTACAGGTCGTAGTACCGGATATGGTAAGCGGCCGCAAATTTCAAACCAGTGCAGGAGGCAATAGCTATGGGTTTTCTCACCGCATTATGGCTCCCGATCTTGCTCTCAGCAGTGTTTGTGTTCATTATCAGCTCGCTGATCCACATGGTGCTTGGCTACCACAAGTCGGATTACAAGAAACTTCCTGACGAAGATTCGGTGATGGATGCGCTTCGCAAATTCGAAATTCCCGAAGGTGATTATTTCATGCCCTGCCCTACCAAGGATTGTTCGATGCGTTCGCCCGAATTCGTCCAGAAGATGAACAAGGGACCGGTCGCTTTGATTACCATGCTGAAGAGCGGGTGCCCCACCATGGGAAAGAGTCTGGTCCTGTGGTTTCTTTACAGTGTCGTCGTCTCGATCTTTGCCGGCTATATCTGCGATCGGGCGGTGGGACCGGGGGCGAATTATCTCCAGGTATTCCGCTTCGTCGGCAGCTCCGCATTCATGGCGTATTCATTTGCTTTGTGTCAGGATTCAATCTGGTACCATCGCAACTGGTGCACTACAATCAAATACATGTTCGACGGCCTGATTTTCGCACTGGTGACCGCCGGCACATTCGGCTGGCTGTGGCCGAGGTAAGAGAGTCGCAAGGTTTCCTGTTCAGGATGACGACTTCCTTTACCTCAGTTGTCTGTGCAGAATTTTTGATCTCCCTTTGGTCAAAGGTCGCCCCGTATGCGGGGCGGCCTTTTTTGGCGGTGGAGCCCCGCATCTCCCCTGCCAATTAAGCTTAAGTGCTATTGGAACATCGCGCTGAACCAAAAGAAACATGCACGATTGATAATGAGACATACTCGGTTCGGTTTGTCCGATTCGCCCCGGTAAAGTTTTCTGGCATCAGGGACGATACTATCTATCAAACTAAGCCACGGCACACCTGGCAGAAGTTTCCACCATCCTACGACGCAAGGATCATATTATGAGCTTTTTTCAGTTGAATCGTTATGGTTTAAGGACCAGAACCACCGCACTTATCTCCGTTCCCCTTGTGGTAGTTCTAGGTCTGGGCGCTTTTATCCTCATATACCAGATCAAGAGTCGGATCAATGAGCAAATAGTGGATTCGGCCCAGCTGTCGGCGGAGACGATCACCTCGTGCATGATGAGTTTTGGCAAGATCGGCGATGCCTCCGGCGTGAACATCCTCATCGAGGACTTGAAATCCAAGCAGGAATTTGAAGACGTGCGGGCCATGCGAAGCGAGATATGCGAGCGCGATTTTGGCAAGCGCGAGGGAGCGTCCGCTGTCACTGAGTATGACCGGGAAGTGCTGTCTACGGGGGCGCCGAAGGAACTTCCTCTGAAGGACAAGCATCTGGTCACGTTCATTTTCCCCGTCAAGGCGAACCGCAGTTGCGTGGAGTGCCATACGTCGGCAAAGGCGGGGGATGTTCTGGGAGCGGCAAGTGTGACGGTCAAGACGGAAAAGGCGGATGCGGCGCTGGTGAACGTGGTGATGACAACCGTGATCGTGTTTGTGCTGATTATTGTCGTACAGATCATACTCCTGGCTATCTCCATCACGAGAAACGTCGTTCGACCAATCACCAGCATTATCGACGGTTTGAAGTCGGGCGCGGGGCAGGTAACCGCCATGTCGGCAGAGGTTGCCGGAACCAGCCAGACGCTGGCCGAAGGGGCCACCGAGCAGGCATCGTCGCTGGAGGAGACTTCAGCATCGCTCGAAGAGATGGCGTCGATGACCGATCAGACAGCTGAAAACGCCAGAAAAGCGAATGCGCTCGCCGGTGAGGCCGCCAGCGCGGCCGACAAAGGAGTGACCGCCATGGGACACATGGTGGCGGCCATCAACGAAATCAAGAACTCTTCCGAAGAAACGGCGAAGATCGTCCGGGTCATCAACGAAATTGCATTTCAAACCAATCTTCTGGCGCTCAACGCGGCGGTGGAAGCGGCGCGGGCCGGAGAAGCCGGGAAGGGATTTGCCGTGGTCGCCGAGGAAGTGCGCAATCTGGCACAACGGTCAGGTGAAGCGGCCCGTAATACGGGCGCCATGCTTGAGCACTCAAAAACCAACGCGGCGAAAGGCGTGCAAGCTACTGAAGAATTCCTGGTCGTCCTTGACAACATTACCGAAAGCGTCAAGAAGGTCGCCAGCCTGATTTCTGAAGTCACCGCGGCCAGCAAGGAGCAATCGCAGGGGATCGCTCAGGTTAGTACGGCGGTGGCTCAGATTGATCAGGTGACCCAGCAGACGGCGTCAAATGCGGAAGAATCATCCGCGGCCAGTCAGGAATTGGCCGGTCAAGCCAAGAAAATGCAGGACATGGTGGACCAACTCACCACGGTTGTGGCCGGTAGTGACAATGCCTGAGATTACCCGAAGTAACGGCGAAGCGGCTTTCTGATGTTTCAGCTTTGTTGATGGAACCGAAGAAGTTGGCCGGTCAGATTCAAACAACTCGATCACGGCTGTCAGTGGTCGATAGAGAACCAAGTCACTGAAGATTGAGCTATGTTTAGCGGCCTCTGGGCCATATCTTGGCCGCCATGATGAACAATTCCATACCTTCCGGATTCTCAGGTCTGGGCATAGCCCCGCGCCTGCTTGACATTATTGACAAACTGAAGTTTACCGAGCCAACGCCTATACAGCGCAAGTCTATTCCTATCGGGATCGAGGGTCAGGACGTGATTGCCATCGCCCAAACCGGGACGGGCAAGACGCTTGCGTTCGGTATCCCGATGATCCAGCGGCTGGCCCAGGTCAAAGGAGGCGGACTCATCCTGCTTCCGACCCGTGAACTGGCCCTCCAAGTGGACGAGGCGCTCCACCCCTTCTGCCATGCCTTTGGTCTTCGGACCGCGGTGCTTATCGGCGGGGCATCGATGCACAATCAACTCCGCGCTCTGGAAAAGAAGCCGCGCATAATCATCGCGACTCCAGGAAGACTTTTGGACCACATGGAGCAGAGAACAGTCAACCTCTCGGGCACGGCCATTCTGGTGCTGGATGAGGCCGACCGAATGCTCGATATGGGGTTTGCCCCGCAAATAAATCGCATTTTGGCGACCGTACCGAAAACGCGTCAGACCATGCTTTTTTCGGCGACGATTCCGAATGCAATCGTCGCCATCGCCAAGAGGCACATGGAGCTTCCGATTCACGTGGAAATTGCGCCTTCGGGAACGACGGTCGAGAAAGTAGCCCAAGAAGTCTTTTTCATCGCCAAGGAAGCCAAGACCAGATTGCTCGAGGTAATGCTGGCCCGACATCCCGGTCCGACACTGGTGTTCACGCGCACCAAGCACGGCGCGCGCAAACTCACGCGACAGGTGAAAAATATCGGCATCTCCACCGCTGAAATTCATTCCGATCGTAGCTTGGCCCAACGGCGCGATGCTCTTGAGGGATTCAAGGCCGGGAAATACCGAGTCCTGGTCGCCACGGATATTGCGGCCCGGGGCATCGATGTGACCGGAATTGAAACGGTGATTAATTATGATCTACCGTCCAATTCAGAGGACTACGTTCACCGAATCGGCCGGACTGCGCGGGCGGGCCGGGCCGGACGGGCCGTATCGTTCGCGACGTTTGATCAGCGGGGTGACATCTGGAGAATTGAACAGTTGATCAGAACGGCATTGCCGGTCTCTTCAGTGCCGTCCCTTCCCCCCGATCCTTTCCGCTTGGCCCCGCAGAAACAGACATCGCAACCGTCGGCACGACTACAGGCTCCGGAGGCGCCGCGACCATTCGAGGGTGGCCGATCCAAAAAGCCCTGGTCTCGATTCCACAGAAAATCGACCAAGCGATAGCGGCCCCCCCCGCAAAGTAATGCCGGCCTACTGGTGATATCAGGGCAAGCTCCGGGCGCTCAGTCTCCGCCGGGTTTGGTCATTTCGGTAGCCGATTGAATCCCCGCGGTAACTTCCGGCACGATTCCTTTACGCACATATATCGGGCGCACCAAACTTTGCCACGACTCCAGATTGCGCGCAAAGAACAATCCTCCGGCGATACAGCACAATCCGCCAATGAGAAGTGTCCGCGGCGTTCCGATGACTGACGCAATGATTCCGGCCAATAGACTTCCAAAGGGGGCGACGCCGCGAATGGACATGGTATAGAGACCCATCACGCGGCCGCGCTTGTCGTCGTCGACAATCGTTTGTAACACCGTGTTGGTGGCCGCCATCTGGACGATCATACCAAGGCCGGTGACGAGCATGAAGAAGAGTGAAAGCCAGACCTGTCGCGAAAGTGAAAGCGTAATCAAACCGACTCCGAAAATTACCGCCGAGGTCGGAATCAACCGCCCTAACCCGCGAACACTGCGGCGCGAGGCGAGGTAAATCGCCCCGATAAGAGCGCCGATTCCCGACGCGCCGACAAGAAACCCGAGGGTGTGGGGGCCGCCGTGCAACACCGACTTGGCCATCACCGGCATGAGAACGGTGTACGGCATGCCGATGATGCTGACGAGCGACAGCAATAATAAGAGGGAACGAATCGGAGGAAATCCGAAAGAATACTGAAATCCTTCTTTCAAACCCGGCCAGATCGGCGCTGAAGCGGTCTCTGTCTTCTGCGGGGCCGGTCGCATCGCCAGCAACGCCGCGATCACCGCGATATAGCTCAGGCCATTTAACAGGAAGCAGTACCCCTCCCCTACCGCCGCGATCAGGATACCGGCAATCGATGGTCCCAGGAGACGCGCAATGTTGAACATCGAGGAATTGAGCGCGATAGCATTGCTCAAGTCCTCCCGGTGTTCGATCATCTCCACCACATAAGTCTGGCGGACCGGCATGTCGAAGGCGTTGATGACGCCAAGGAATACTCCCAACACAATGATTTCCCAGATGGTGATGCTGTTCGTAAGGACCAGAGCGGCGAGGATCAGGGCCTGCACCATGGCCAAACTTTGTACGATGACCAACATGCGATGCCGGTTCCAGCGATCGGCCAGTATTCCGGCAAACGGCGCCACCAACAAAATCGGGACATTCGCCGCGAAACTCACCAAACCCAGCAAAAAGGCCGACGATGTCAGCCGATAGACCAGCCAGCTCATCGCGATCTGTTGCATCCAGGTGCCGATCAGAGATATGCCCTGGCCGAAAAAGAACAGCCGGTAGTTCCGGTGTCTCAAGGCGCGGAGTATCTGCCGCATTCCCGATTGTTCGTCAGTTGTGGTCACAGTCAGTGATCCGTCCTGTCACAGGTGGCGGAGTAACGTCGCATGGATACAATTAAGTATGCCCTCGACGGCGTCTCAATCATTAACAAAGCATATACACTCGAGGTCTTGATCCAGCACGAGCGCGGCGCGGCTTGAAACCAAAGGGAGGTGTATTTGGTACCCCCGTCGGTAGGTCGAACTGCCCTTGGCATGGTTTTCGGGGCGTAGGGATATCTGATCCCGGCCCAGACCCAACGGGCACCAGTCAAACGCCGGGCCAAAAATCCCTTGCCACAATGCCGTTTATGGCTATATTTGTCATGATTGTCCTCACCTTTGTTGATTACTCACCGCCTCCGGCGTTACATGGTTGCGTAAGAGGAGATTACAGGTATGCGGCTTCAGCAAACATTCAGGTCGTCCGAATTGAGAGTGGCGTTGTGGATTGTGCTTACAGCAGCCATAGCAGTCATGGCCGGCACGGCGATGGCTCAAGCTCCGGCTCCGGCCGCCACTTCCGGATGGTGCGGGACTCAGGAAATGTGGGATGCCAAGCCCGAAGCGGCGGCCCTGCGTCGGGCAGGGGCATGTGATATTGGACCGTGCGATGATTCGACGACGAGAGATAGCTGGATCCCCGCCCCAACCAAGACTCTTACGTTCTTCAAGGTCTATTTCAACGTTTTTCGCGAAAACGACGGGAGCAACGCGGCCGGGACGGTCACCGACGTGGCCAACGCCATGGCCTCCATGAACTCGCAGTACCTCCCGTATCGTATACAATTTGAGTACGACATGCGTTTCGTGAACTCCTCATCGTATCGCTATATCACGAATGCGGCTCAGTTCGACGCGATGAAGGCGGCGTACGCGGTCAGGCCCGACTCCCAATGCAACATCTACGTCGTATCCGTGAACGTGGCCGGTAAAGTGTATTCATTTGCGACTTTCCCGTGGGACCCGGCCGCGTTGACCGCGTATGGCGGTATTGTCATGAATAGAACTCAATTTGCGCCGTACGATTTCGGGACCATGACCCATGAAATGGGACATTGTCTGGGATTGTGGCACACCCACCATGGCGTCTCCGAGGTCGAACAATGCGGCGTGTGCTATGAAAGCGCCGGCTCGCCAAACAATCATTCCGGCGATTTTTGCGCCGACACCGATCCTACGCCGACAAATTTCTACTGCTCCGGGCCCGGCGGAAGTGATCCCTGCAACGGTTTCCCGTGGGGACCTACTGATCCTCAAAACTACATGGGATATGCGCCATCGACCTGTTACACGTACTTCAGTCCCCAGCAGTCAGGTCGTATGGCCTGTTGGACCAATGCCAAGTTACAGGCATGGATGTCCGGCGTGCGGTTTGTGTCGGACACAAGCTTTGGCCCGGCTCCGCTCGCGGTTGATTTTCAAGGGACGTCAGCACAACAAGTCACTTCGTGGCACTGGGATTTTCACGACGGCGCTACTTCCGTTCTGCAAAAT
>JBGOTX010000095.1:0-6739 GCA_041476705.1 Candidatus Zixiibacteriota bacterium | reverse complement strand
GCTTGGGAAATCTTTCACAAATCCATTCAAAAAAGACCGGCCCGGTTCGGCCGTTGGTTCTATCGTCATTTTGGGTGAAAATACAAATGAAGTCGGTATCTGTCAATGGTTAGTGGATAAAAAAGGTTCTCTCTCCATTACTGTACCTCATTGTACTATATTGACTTGATGATGGAATCGCGCCCTTTCAGCTCCTGACCTGTAAACAGGACATAGACTTGTGAAAACAGAGCTGACCAGTGTAAAGATTAAGGAGATGGCTTACGCCGCCGGGTTCGACCTCTGCGGGATTGCTTCACCTGAGGTCATCGGTGAGGCGAAACAGCGGTATGAAGACTGGATTGCGGCCGGGGATGGCGGAGAAATGGGCTGGCTCGCCAAAGATATCGCGCGTCGGACTACCCCGGCTTTGCTCATGCCAGAAACCCACTCGGTTGTCATGCTCGGGCTCAATTATTATCAGCCGAACACCGCAGGTTTGCCGGATGATCATGGGCGGGTGTCCCGGTACGCCCGGGGCCGGGATTATCACAAAGTGATCGAGAAGAAGACGCGGGCATTTATTGAGCGGTTACAGATCGAATTGTCCCGGCATTCGACCGAATCGGCCGAACAATTGGCCACCAAATGGTGGGTGGATTATGGTCCGCTAATGGAACGGGCGTACGCCGCCGCGGCCGGGCTGGGGTTTATCGGGAAGAACAGTATGTTGATCAATCGCAAGTTCGGTTCGTGGATTTTTCTTTCCGAAGTCGTCACCAACCTTGAACTCGAACCGGACGACCGATTTGCGGTCAATCACGGACGATGTGGCACTTGCACCAGGTGCATCGACACCTGCCCGACACAGGCCATCATTGCTGATGGAGTCGTAGACGCCCGGCGGTGCATTTCGTACCTCACCATTGAACGGCCGAGCAGTATCCCCGAAGAGTTGGCTGAAAAGATGGGAGAATTGATTTTCGGGTGCGATATCTGTCAGGAGGTCTGTCCACACAACGGCCGCTCCCTGCTCACGACTCACGCGGAATTTCTGAAGCCAAACGGCGTTGGCGAGTTCCTGAATGCCCGGAGTCTGGTGTCCCTTCAGACAAGAGAAGATTTCCTCCGGCTGACGGCCGGCACGCCGCTCACCCGGCCGCGTCTGGAAGGGTTGAAGTTGAACGCCGAAATCGTGCTCCGCAACCAGTCGCATCGAAAGCGGAAGGCCGATCATCCGAAGTCTGACCGAAGCGAAGCCAAAGATTGAAATAGGGTTCGCCAGAAAATTGTTTGCTTACCGGCCCCCACTGGGGCAAATTGGTGCCATGCGGACTGTAGCTCCCTCTATTCTGGCCGCCGATTTCGCCCACCTGGCCGATGAGATCGCCAGCGCTGAGTCGGCGGGAGCGCGGATATACCATCTGGACATCATGGACGGCCACTTTGTCCCCAATATCTCGTTCGGTCCGGGCGTGGTGAAAACGATTAATGGGCTTACTGACAAGTTTCTCGATTGCCATCTCATGTTGACCGAACCGGAGAAGTATTTTGAACCGTTTGCCAAGGCGGGGGCGGATAATATCACGTTTCACCTTGAAGTCCACCCTGATCCGCGGTCACACGCCCGGCGGCTTCAAGAGATGGGTCTCAAGGCCGGCATCTCAATCAACCCGGACATGCCGGTCGAGCGGGTACTCCCGTATCTGGAGCATTTCGACTATCTCCTCCTGATGTCGGTGTTCCCCGGCTTTGGCGGGCAGGCGTTTATCCGCTCGGTGCTGGCTAAAATGGAAATCGCGCGCAAGTTCATAAATGCGCAGGGTCTGGCGACAGTGATTGAAGTTGACGGCGGTGTCGATGTCGGCAACGCCGCCGAGGTGATTCGGGCCGGCGCCGATGTGCTGGTGATGGGCACTGCTTTTTTCAAGAGCCAGGATCGCGCCGCACTTATGAGGATGATCCAGAAATGAAGCAGGGGAGAACATGAAACGAAAATTGTCGGGGGCATCGTTCACGGTGCGACCGGGAATGGTGAATCGTGAGTACGGTCGATTGGTATCCATCGGCGCGAAAGTGAAACTTCTGCCGTCGATCATGGCGCGCCGCGCCGATATGTATTCGAAAGCACCCGCTTTACGCGACTTGATCGCCAACCGACTCGGCTGGGTTGATGTGGCTACCGGCATGGCCGGGCGAGCTGACGAAATCGAGTCGTTCGGTCGGCAGGCGCTCGCCGACGGGCTGGATCAGATTGTAGTCATCGGAATGGGGGGATCATCGCTTTGCCCCGAAGTGTTCAAGCTGATATTCGGACGGAGTTCCGGCGTGACCAGTGTCGATATTCTCGACTCGACCGATCCGTCGGCCGTGAAAGCAGTGGCCGACAAGTTATCGCTTGAACACACGCTCTTTATTGTAGCATCCAAGTCCGGCGGGACGGTGGAAACCCGTTCGCACGAAGCATTTTTCATCGGGCGTCTCACCGAGGCCGGTATTCCCGACATAGGGCGTCATTTCGCGGCGATCACCGACGCCGGATCGGACTTGGAATCGTTTGCGCGCCAATATAGGTATCGGCAGGTGTTTCTCAACCCTGTGGATATTGGCGGACGGTATTCGGCACTGTCATTTTTCGGTCTCGTCCCCGGATGGTTTGCCGGTGTGGATGTGAAGAAACTGCTCGAGAACGCCCGGGCGTGCGAATCGATCCTCCGAGAGCGGAATGATGAATCCAATCCGGCTCTGGCCCTCGGCGCGCTAATGGCCTCGGCGGTGAAAGCCGGGCGGGACAAACTGACTTTTGTGTCATCGAAGCGAACCGCCCCCATTGTCCCCTGGATAGAGCAATTGATTGCTGAATCGACCGGCAAACTTGGTAAAGGAGTAGTTCCAATAGAGGGTGAGCCGGTAACCAAATTATCCGAGTACGGGCGCGACCGCCTGTTTGCATTTGTCCGCCTGGCCTCCGACCATGATACAAGCTTGGAGAAACTCCGCAAGGAGTGTGAACGGGCGCGGATACCATCGGTGGAAATCGTTCTCGATTCAAAGTATGAATTGGGGCGGCAGTTTCTGATATGGGAGGCGGGGGTGGCGGCGTGCGGGTATTACCTGAAGATCAATCCGTTCGATGAGCCGAACGTCACCGAAAGCAAGAACAACACACAGGCGATTTTGCGGGCGTTTCAGAGTTCCGGCCATTTCCCTCAACAGCGCCCGCAGGCGCGGTGGGGCAAACTGTCGCTGGTGGCGGTGGAATCGACCCGGCAGGCGGGGGATAAAGACTGCGAATCACTTGAAAACGTGTTGCGTTATCTGTTCAAGCATCAGAAGCCGCCGCAATATGTCGCCCTGTTGAATTATTCGGAAAGCAGTCGGCAGACTGAGTCAGCGCTTGTCAAAATCAGAGGCGTAATTCGCCTCCGGACCGGTCTGGCAACATTGCGTGGGTACGGCCCGCGGTTTCTGCATTCGATCGGACAGTTGTATAAAGGCGGGCCGGCCAACGGCGTTTTCATTGTACTGGTGCGGGAGCAGTACGACAGTCTGTCGATTCCCGGCAAGTATTTCACTTTTGCGGACCTTATCCGGGCGCAGGCCATCGGCGACACGCAGGCGCTGGTATCCCGCCGACTCCCCGTGCTCGTGCTCGGCGTGGCCGGCCGGCCGGCCACAGCCCTGATCCAACTGGAACAAGCATTGAAAAAAGCGCTGTCAAAGCGAAAGGATTAGAGGCATGCAGTTTGACTCCTGGCGCGGCTTCTCTGAACCCAAATTATCCGAAGACTGGTATCGTAAGCTGTCGGAGATGGCCCGTATCGGTCGCGGGAACATTCTCAAAATGACCACCGTGGCCGGATCGGGGCATCCGGGCGGATCGATGTCGTCCATCGAAATGTACTTAATGCTGTACAACCTGGCGAAAGTCGATCCTAAGAATCCGGGGCGTGATGACCGCGACCGGATTATCATATCGCACGGCCACACCTCGCCGGGGGCATACACCGCGCTGGCGGCGGCGGGATTTTTCGATATCACACCCGCCCTACATGGATTTCGTCAGGCCGGTTCGCCATTTGAGGGACATGTCGAGCGTTCGGTCCCGGGGATCGAATGGGACACGGGGAATCTTGGACAGGGTTTGTCGGTCGGAGTAGGGAAGGCGCTGTACGCCCGGCTTTCGGCGCAGAATTTTCATACGTGGGTGTTGATGGGCGATGGTGAGCAACAGAAGGGGCAACTGGTCGAAGCGCGCCACACGGCGGTCAAATTCGGTCTGTCGCGGCTCACCGCCTTCATCGATTTCAACGGCCTGCAAATTTCCGGCAAAATCACCGACATCATGCCGCAGAAGATCAAAGCCGAGTGGGAAGCTTCGGGGTGGCAGGTGATCGAAATCGATGGCCACGATTTACGTCAGATATATTCCGCCTGTCGCGCGGCTGAACTGAATACCGGCGCGCCGATCATGATTCTCGCCCGCACCATCATGGGTAAAGGGGTGAGCTTCATGGAAAACAAGGAAGACTACCATGGCGCGGCGCTAAAAATCGACCAGATCGGAGCGGCGCTGGTAGAACTGGGCGGAATTGAAAACGATGTCGAGACACTCTTGGCTCGTCGCAAGGCCGGTCCTCCTCCACCGTTCAGGATTGAGCATGCACAGTACCCCGAGGTGAATCAGGGTGAACCGATAATTCTGGGCGCAACCGAAAAATCGGATAACCGAAGCGCGTTCGGTAAGGCGCTGGTGTCGGTGGCTGACGCCAATGCGAATCGACCGGGTTTTGTGATGGCGGTATTCGACTGCGACCTGGCCAAGTCGGTTAAGACCGACGGGTTCGCCAAGAAATATCCGAGCGGCTTTTTCCAGTGCGGCATATCGGAACACTCCACGGCCGCCACAGCCGGTGCGTTGTCGGCAGAAAAGGCAATCTCCGTCTGGGCAGACTTCGGTGTATTTGGTATTGACGAAACATACAATCAGGCGCGCCTGAATGATATCAATCACGCCAACCTGAAGCTCTTCTGCACCCATTCGGGAGTAAACGTGGGCGAGGACGGCAAGACCCACCAGTGCATTGATTACTTCTCGCTCTTGAACTCAACCTTCGGCTGGAAGGTCATCACCCCCGCCGATCCGAATCAGACCGACCGCATTGTCCGTTACGTGCTGGCCACTCCCGGCAACTTTGCCGTGGTCATGGGGCGCGCGGTCGTGCCAATGACATTGGATGAATCCGGCAAGCCGTATTTCGGCGAGCAGTATCGGTATCGCTATGGCCGCATGGAAACGATTCGGAAAGGCGAGTACCTCGCTCTCGTATGCGCGGGAAACATGCTCCCGTATGCTCTACCGGCCTGGAACAAACTAAATCAAGAGGGTAAGAGAATTACGCTTGTCTCTGTTTCGGATTGGTCGGATTTACATGCGGACGACTTGAATATGCTCGCCCAGCATGATCAGGTGGTCACGCTCGAAGATCATAATATAAAAAGCGGTCTGGGTGTGACTATTGCCGCCGCCATGTTTGAACGTGGCCTTAAAGCGAAACTCACCCGAATAGGAGTGAACGGCTATTCATCGTCGGGAACGACCGATGACCTGTATCGACTGCTGGGTATCGATGCCGATGGGGTCGCGCGGAAGGTCGGTGAAATTCTACAGGAAGCACGGGTACTGCGATGAAGATTGGATTTGTCGGTCTTGGAAAGATGGGACTCAATATGGTCACCCGGCTTGTGCAGGGTGGACACGAGGTGGTCGCGTATGCGCGAACGGAGTCCGTGGTCGCTGAGGCGGTGAAAGCCGGCGCGCGCGGCGCACACTCGCTCAAGGAGGTGGTGGCACAATTGAGTCCGCCCCGCGTGGTCTGGGTAATGGTTCCTTCCGGTGAGGCGACCCAGCAAGTGATCAACGACCTGTCGGGTATGTTATCAGCGGGGGATGTCATCATCGACGGCGGCAATTCCAATTTTCACGACACCAAAGCCCGGTCGGTGCAACTCGCCGCGAAGAATATTCTGTTCATGGATTCGGGAACGTCGGGAGGAATCTGGGGACTCAAGGTCGGGTATTGTCTGATGGTCGGCGGCGATAAGCGGGCGTTCACGATTGTCGAACCGATCCTGAAAACACTCGCACCGCCCAACGGGTATATGCACGTTGGTCCGTGCGGGGCGGGACATTATGTCAAAATGGTCCACAACGGCATCGAATACGGCATGATGCAGGCCTACGCCGAGGGGTTCGAAATCCTCAAGGCCTCTGAGTACCAACTCGATCTGGCCGGAATCGCCAACCTCTGGAACCAGGGCTCAGTGGTGCGGTCATGGCTGTTGGAACTGGCCGCACGCGCCTTTGAAGAAGACCCGGCTCTCGACAAAATCAAGGGGTATGTGGCGGATTCGGGCGAAGGGCGCTGGACGGTGATCGAAGCAATCGACCGCAACGTTCCAGCCGTCTCGCTTACCTACGCGCTGATGCACCGGTTCCGCTCGCGCCAGGAAGATTCGTTTGCCGCCAAAGTGCTCGCGGCGCTCCGTAATCAATTCGGCGGGCACGCCGTCAAGGAGAAATGATGACCCGGCGAGCACAAGTTGCTGACAATCCACTCGCCTCACGGTTCATGCATGGCCGTCAGGCCGGGCCGTTTTCGCTGGTGATATTCGGCGCCTCGGGCGATCTCACCAAGCGCAAGCTGGTGCCGGCGCTGTTCAATCTCTATAAGGATGGATTCCTGAGCGCGCCGTCTTC
>JBGOTX010000094.1:0-6743 GCA_041476705.1 Candidatus Zixiibacteriota bacterium | reverse complement strand
CTGAAGCAACGACAATGATAAGTCTTGAGAATACGCAAAGGAATCCGATACCTCGCCGGACATTCCTGAGGCCGCCAGGGTCGATTCTCCGATGGCATGCGGCAGGAGTGATATCACCTTGCCGGCGAGATTCGTAAGCATCCGGCGGTATTCGTCGCGGACGTGCCGGCGGGCGAGGCCTATGGCCGAGATCAGGAGCACGATGTCCTGCATGGAAAAGCTCTCAAGCATCGGTTCAACAAAGCCGGCCGGAATCTGATTCTGAATACTCATCGTCTTGGGCATATTGCCCCCCTTCCTTGTTAATATTGGCGAGGCCAGCCCCCTCCGGCCCCGCCCGGAAACCCCTGTTAGATTGTTATCAGTACCAAATCCATCAAGTACAACCAATCGATACCGCCGCTGACTGATGATGTCGGAGCAGGCGTCAAGGTGGAATTCGGTACCCCCTGGTTAGTCGGGTCAATGGGAATGCCGTCGCTGTGTGCCGACTGATAAGGCACTGTGCCGGCGATCAGGCATACACATGCAATGACAAGAACCGGAGTGCGCCAACAAATGGAAACCGATCTCACTTGACCTCCTGTGTGAAAGGTTGTTCCTATCGCACAGAGGGTCTGTCAAAACGGGTGCCACACGGGACGGCAGTTACCGTGACGGAGTAACTTGCGGCAGAGACAAGAGTTATGTCAGAGAAGGCGGCTGGTGAGGGGAGCCAAAGTTGTCGCGTTTGGCCGTCCGGTATGTCGACAGAATTTCGCTTACCCGATAGCAGGTCGCTACTTGTAGGGTCGCCACCACTTGGTGACCAAGAATGACCAAGCGACAAATTGGAGGGGTTATTTTGAAGGCCAAAGACCGAACTTTTTGAGTTTTCTTCGGAAAGTTGCCAGCGGGATTCCCAGGTTTTCCGCGGCGCGCGACTGATTGCCCTGGGACAAGCGCATGGCCTCGGCCAGCCGTGCCCGCTCGGCGGCTTCAATATCTTTACGGTCCCGTTGAAAGTCCATTCCCTCATCGAGGAATTCTCGCGGCAACATACCGGCGGTGACGGTCTCGCCGGGATGAAAAAGACAGCAGAACTCCACGACATGCCGCAATTGCCGCACATTCCCTTTCCATGAATGACCCACGAACACGTTGAGGGTGTCTTGGCTGAATCGGGGCGGTTGCTTGCCGGCGGCATGGATTCTTACAAAGTGCTCGATAAGCGGGATGATATCATCGCGGCGTTGCCGTAGCGGCGGGACCTCGATCGTGACAGTGTTGATGCGGTAGTACAGATCGGAACGGAATCGCCCCTCATGCACCAACTTGCGAAGGTCTTGATGGGTGGCAAAAACGAATCTGACATCGACCCTGACTGATCGATGAGAACCAACTCGCTCGAACTGCTGGTATTCGATAACCCGCAGAATTTTCGCCTGAACATCCAGGGGCATGTCGGCGATTTCATCAAGAAACAGCGTGCCCCCGTCGGCGGCTTCGAACTTCCCTTCCCGCTCCAGCACCCCCGTGGCCACTCCTCGCGCTATTCCGAAGAGTTCGGCTTCCACCAGGGTGGGGGCAAACCCCGCACAATTCACTTTGACCAGCGGCTCCTTGGCCCGGGAACTCATCGCGTGAAGCATGTCGCAAAGAATCTCTTTCCCCGTGCCGCTCTCTCCCAGCAACAGCACGCTGGCCGAGCTCCGGGCAATCAGAGGCAGCTTGTCGAGCATCGCGTGCATTGTTACATTTTGTGTGATGAGAGCGCCCCGCGCGCCGATTTTGGACAATTCCGAATTAAGTGCTATAGTCTGATTAGCGAGCGTTCGTACTTCTTTGGCGGCGGATATGGCGACAATGAGAAAATTGCTGATGACCTTGAGAAATTGCAGGTCCTCGGAAGCAAATAGCGCCGGGATACCGTGGTGATCCAAATACAGAACCCCCACCAACCGGGCCTCGTGAAACAACGGAAGGCAGGCAACCGAGAGAATGTTGTGCCGAACCACGCTCTGAAATTGGCTGGTGCGCCGATCCTCCAGAGCGTTGTCGATGATAAATGGGGCCAGATCCTCGGCCGACGCCTTCGGAATATTCGCGCTGAACTCAATGAGGTCGGTTAAGCTCTCTTCGTCGCAGTTAAACGAGGCGGCAACCTGTAATGTCCCTTTATCCGGCGACTTGAGAAAGAGAATGCCTCGTTCGGCGCCGGTTTGCGTCACAGCGAACTTGACCAGGCCACCGAGCGTCGCGCGATATTGCTTCAAATCTTTGAGCAGTTCGGATATGGCGAGGAACGAGTCAATGACCGGGGCTTGTCGATCAGTGAGTTCCACAAGACCTGCCAGTCGGACATCGATTGTGCCGAGCAAATTCGCATTTGACAGCGCCTCGGCGTGGCGGCGCGCCTGCAGGTAATATTTCTTGGCGTGTTTGCCATATCCTTTGGTCGAATAGCGGTCGGCGAGATGCAACGCGGTCAATGCGGCGAGGAATAGTTGACGCCCTTGAGCAAGGTTCGAATAGGCCGTTTTCCATCCTGCCGGCTCGTGCAAGTCCCACGTACTCTGGGTCGATTCCCGTTTGTAGACACTGAAAATTGCCCCGAATAGAGGTACTCTACGGCTTCCCCGATCGTTTTGCAGTTCTTCGATCAAGGACAGAATCGATTCGGGTAGGGGTACCGAGCGCAATATCAAATGGTACGCCGCCAACATCGCATAATAGCGGCAGTTTGCCCCGGCCAATCGAACGGCAACGTCGGTGAGGCCGTTCGGCTCCTCGGAAAGTTCGGTCGAGGCGCGACTGAGTACGTCAATCAATTGTAATTCGGCAAGGGTCGAGCTTTCCTGCAATTCAGCCGCAATCTGCCGAGCGCATTGAACATGCTCCAAGCAACTGGAGGCATTTCCCCTCCAGACGGCCAACTCCGCCAGCCCCTGCCTCGCTTTAAGAGCGAAGCGCTTGTCCCTTCCATCCCTAGAAAAACTCAGTGCTTCAAATAACCACCGTTCGGCATCAGCCAATCTGCATTCCTGCAAGCGGGAGAATCCAACTATCGTCTGATACACCGGAATGGAACGCCCCAGCGGATCGACCGCCGCCAATTCCCAGTACCTCTGAAGCCAGAACTGGGCCTTGTTGAATTCGGCCAGACGAACACACGCTCCCGCAATGGACATGCAGGCCGCCATGGAGGTTGATATTTCCCGACACGATAGGCCAAGACGATAGGTCGCCTTCCCGTATCGAAGCACTTTCTCATATTGAGCCAGTTCGGTGCACGCAAAGGCCAAGCCGCCAAGCGGCTGGACTGCCATGTCGCTCGCCATCGGCTGGTGCTCTCTAATGAGATCGAGTGAACCTTCGAGTTCGCGCACACAACCGGGGTAATTGCCGCTTCGAAGCGCCACCACGCCGAGCATATAGGTAGCGGTGACCGCCATCCCCCACAGCTCCAACTCCTGCGCCTGCGCAAGCACCGCTGTTAACAACTGCTCGGCTTCATCCAATCGGCCGGTTGTCTGCAACAGCCACGCCTTATGTCTCTGCAAACGAAGGTCGATCTCGGAATCCTTCGGATAATCTGAACGAGCCGCCGCTTCTTCAAGGTACGACCGCCCTTTATCCAGATCGCCGGAGCGGATCGCCGCGTTGACCGTGTCGTCGGCCAGATCGTAGTACTCTCGTCCGTCAGCCCGCGATAGAGCCGCGGAAAAGTGCGCCAGGGCAGTGCTCTGCCGATTAAGCTTGGCCGCCGTGCGGCCCAAAGCCGTGTGAAGTTTCACCAGGTCGGGAATCGGTACGGTAGCGTGCTTCTCCTCCAGCACGTTCGCCGCGTTTTCAAGCACGAGAAACGCTCGTAGGGGCTTGCCCTGCTGGTTGTATTGTTCAGCCAGAGTCAGAACATCGGGAAGAGATTCAACCGCCGGCATTGGCAAAGCATCGGAACTGATTTGGTCCAGGTCTTGCAGGAATCGCGCCATGCCCTGATCGGAAAGGGACAACTGCCAATACTTCCCCTGCCTAGTCAGACTTGAACATGACAGAAGAGAACGAAATACTTTCCATGTCCTTGCCGGTGACCGGCGGCACGCGGTCGCGGACGCTTCGACGAGCTCTGATGGAATTCCCAAAACCCCCATCCGCGAAACCAGCCAGTGCCCGAATCGGTCGCTCAACAGGCGGCGATCTGTTCGAGAATGAAGACTCGTTGCCGTGAGCATCGCGAGCAATCGCCAGTTTAACCGGATTAGCTGGTCATCGACTATCAGACCGTGCCGGTGCATCGCTTCGAGCATAGAGACCGGTCTTGCCAGAAAGTCATTCTGCGTCAGGTCGTCCAAAAACGTTTCGCACTTCTTCAAACAGATCGCCGCTTCCTCTCGCCCATCACCCGCTTTCTCCGACAAACATTGCAGAGTTCGCCTGAGTGACACGCCCAGAGAATAGAGGTCCGACTGGATTACCACCCGCTCATTGGCCAGTAATTCGGGGGGAATATGATCGGGGGTTCCGAATATCAGAGCATTTGGCTTGGTATTATGATCCGACAGAAAATCCAGATCGATCAGTCGAATCTCGATCCCATCCGAGGAATGTCGGATCACGAAGTTGTCGAGCTTCAGATCGCCGTGCACAAGATCGAGCGTATGCAGGTAGTCGACAATCAGGCCGATTTGGGACAGGATATCAAGCCAGTCGGCCACGACCATCGATGGCGACAGGCGACGCCATGCGACCGGATCGAGGTACGGGTAGGCCACCAACAGCGAACCATTATCCTGTACTTGTTCAATTGCCGTCACGATGCTCCGGGCATGAATTCGTGATTGCCGGCGAAACGATTCGGTCGCCAGCTCTACCACCCGCTCGGAACCGTCAGCTCCGTTGTTCATGAATTGCTTTACAAAACATGAGACACCGGTTCGCTTGTCAGTCGCTTGCCATGCTCGAATGGGGGGATGATCCGAAAGCAGATTTGCGAACTCAAACGATTGAGAGACTGGTTTTTGCACGCGCGTTTTCCCGATTACGGGCTACGAGACAAGATGGTCCAAGCTATCCGTAAGCCCGATAGCAAGATAATAGGAAAAGCGAAAACGGCAAGGCCGTTTGCGGGGATAGTTGGTGGTGGAAGCGGGCGTTAGATCACACCTACCCGCGGTTGCCTGGGAGCGGACGCAACCTCCAAAACCGAGTTACTCGCGCTTGGGCCAGGCATGAACTCGAAGTGAGAAGACAAGATTGCCGACAATGAAACGGCAGGGCGCAAAGACGCACCCCGCCCGCAATGTGCGTTACTTAACAAGCCACAACGAGATCAAGAGCAGTAGCGCCCCGGTGCCCATACTCATCCCGGACATTCTCACTAATTCCTGACCCTTTTGTGAGTAATATGGATTGTTCTTCCAGAATGGTCTCCATTGTCGGTACCAAGGTGTTGTCTTTCCTGCTTCCGTCCGATGCCGTCGCGACTTAAGACCAAAAATAATCCAGTCGCCAGCAGGATGATTGAGATCGAGTTTAGTACAAAGTGCATCGAATACGCCTCCTGTATTATGTCTATATTTTGTCAGGTCTCGCCTATTTAACGGCTCTCTGAGGCCTGACACAACTTTTCAGCTTGAGCTATCAAAAGGGAAATAGATCAAATGTTCACATACGTGATGGGGTTTTGGCTTCCCTTGCCAAAATAATGGCGAACAGCGTTTCCGACGTATTTGTCACGTATCGCTGCCGGGGCTTTCTCTCCTACGAATGTTTTTCTTCGGGAGCCCCGGACCTTGTGCCAGGAGTGAATCTTGTACACTTCTTTCACGATTCCCCGGTACACCGCCATAGCGTAATCGACTTTCTCGCATCGAGAACTAACTTGCCATGAACCGCGTGTGGCGTCGTAAAGCTCTCGTTCCGACATCTCGTCTCTATATTCTCTGTTGATACGAATCAAAATGGTCTTATCCCGTACTTGTACTTTCCTCGCTTCCTGAGCCTCAAAAATGGACCGGGCACTCACACGACCATCAGTACTTCCGTGATCGCCTCGCACATCATTGGTCAGCACATTGAGGCCCACTAGGTCAATCACGGAAGCCTCTACTAGTTTCGCTTGGCTTTCAGATAAACCGCTTGCCAAAATATCTATAATGGGTAGGGTGCCCGAATCCCGTAATCGCTTGATCACTGCGACCTTCCGACTCTCTCGTGTATCCTTGAGATGGGCGAAGCAACGATTCCCCTTGCCTCGACCGACGTAGAACACAAAGCCCGTGATTGGATCCCGATAAATGTAAACGTAATTCTTGAGGCTTTTCGTAGTTTCTGGTGTGAACTCCATTATTTGACCTCCCCCCTACGCCATCGTTGGCGGCACGCCCCAGTGAAGCTTGCTTCGCAGAACGAAATAAAACGAGTTCTCCGGAAACACCACAAACCGGGCCGAGGCGCTCGCCTTGGTCACCGTGATCACTTCGTTGTGATGCAAAGCCACCACTACCTGACCGTCAAGGGTTAAGCTGGCCTGACGGTGCTCGCTGGTTACCTGAAGTTTGAGCACATCGTTGCCGGAGAAAATAATCGGACGAATGGTGAGTGAGAAGGGCGAGATCGGCGCGGCGATCATCGCTTCCATCTTCGGATGCATGATCGGTCCGCCCACCGCCAGCGCATACGCCGTCGAGCCGGTCGGGGTGGCGATAATGAGGCCGTCGGCGGTGTAGGTGACGACATCTTCCCCGTTCACTTTCAGATTG
>JBGOTX010000093.1:0-6782 GCA_041476705.1 Candidatus Zixiibacteriota bacterium | reverse complement strand
GTCAGGTTTCGGGACGCTCCGTCGTATCGTTTTTCTATCTCGCTGTTTTTGGCACGCTCGCCTTTGCCGCCTATGTTTGGTTACTGCGGGCCTCAACGCCGGCCAAAGCCGCCACCTACGCGTATGTCAATCCCGTGGTGGCGATCGCCCTTGGAAGCATGGTTGGTGGGGAACCTTTTCAGCTTCGAACCCTCATCAGCGCGTCAGTCATCTGCGTTGCCGTGGCGTTGATTATCACCGCCAAGACAATTCAACCCGCGGTCAGAAAAAGCCCGTCCCCCGTATCATCGGGTACGCCGGCCTCACCGCGTTCGGTACCGTCGACTTCCACCTGCCAGAAATAGATCGGCCATCACTTACTCTCTCTTCGACGCCGGATACGAGAGGTGCATCCGATGACGGGCGATCAGTCGGTAGATCGGTCGCGCGATTTGTTTGATCCCCGGCATAAGCAGAATATAGCCGAATAATCTGGTCGCCGGCAGGATGGAAGCGAGCAGGGCGACGGCGTCACTGCCGATATATTTTTTCCCCTGGGGGGTGTACAGGATGATCGACCGGGCCAGTTCCGATGGCGACGGGCAGTCCACCCCGCCCGGCATGCACGGATTTGAGAGCGGCACCATCTCCACGATGCCGAGCCGATCCAATCGGCGAACCTGCGCAACCGTGGCCGCGCAAAAGGTGCAATTGTCATCGTAGATCAAAATGTATCGCTTCATGGGGGCCTCAAGGGTCCATTTGAGCCGTTCTCTGCCCGGCATCGGGAAATAGCTTGTGCATTGCGGTCAAGGCATTATATCATCAGGTTTAACCGTTGAAACAATGGGAATTCTCCCATAGTTTCGGCGTGACGACAGTTGAGGGTAGCGTGGTCGGAAAAATATCCCATCTTCATGGAACCCGGGGTTCCTTGGCGCTGTTGAGGCAGGTAGACTTCAAGATCGGTCACCGAGGATAACTATGGCCGGTCCCGAGTCGACACAAAACGAGAAGCGCAAAAGCTTTGAGCGTGAGGCGATGCCTCACATGGACGCGCTGTACCGGACAGCGCTCCGCATGACTAAGAACGAGAGCGATGCGGAGGATCTGGTACAGGAGACCATGATCAAGGCGTACCGGTTCTGGGACAAGTTTGAGACGGGGTCGAATTGTCGGGCATGGTTGTTCAAAATCATGACCAACATTTTTATCAACGACTACCGGTCCAAGTCCCGCGCGCCGGTAGCGGTGGATGTCGATGACATAGATGACAACTACTTATACGGCCAGCTGGCCACGCAAAGTGATGATGACAACCCGGAACGACAACTGTTCGCCAAGATCTTCGACAAAGACGTACGGAAGGCGATTGAGGAACTGCCCGAGGATTTCCGCCTCGTGGTGATCCTGTCGTTTCTGGAAGGATTTGCTTATCAGGAAATTGCCGAAATCGCCGATCTCCAGCTCGGGACAGTCAAATCGCGACTGCATCGGGGACGAAAGCTCCTGCAAAAGCGACTGTTGGATTATGCGATCACAAATGGGTACGTCAAGGAAAAATCAAAATGAACTGCCAGGATGCGCTGAATCACCTTTATGAAATAATTGATAAGGAAGCTTCCGACATCGACGCCGCCCAGGTTCAGGAACACTTGAATACCTGCGGTCATTGCCTGAAAGTGTACCGGCTGGAAACGGCCGTGCACGACTTGCTGTCGGAGAAGCTCAAGACGATGTCGTCCACGCCGCGCCTGGAATCGTTGCAGGGCAAACTTCTGCAGAAGCTTGACCAGATCGACGAGGAAGCCAGGAAGATACCCGTTCGATCAGTCGCCAGACCATTCGGCAATGTCGGCGTCACACTGGCTATAGCCGCCTCGCTCTTGGTAGTGGTCGGCGCGGCCTTCCTCGGCTCCACGCTGTACAATCATCACGAGGTGTTCATTCCGATCGAACGATCACACTGGCGCGTAGCCGAAAATACGGAAACTCCGCCCAATGGATCGGTGACCGCCGCGCAAGCCGCTGAACTGTCGCGCACGATGCACTACCCGCTCAACGAATCAATCGACGGTTTCACGCTCATCAATGGTCATACGGAAGACCTTATGGGCGTCCGCATGGGGCATTTTGTCTACGGACAGGGGAACCGGGTGGTCAGCGTGTTTGTCGCCTCGAACGGTTTCGCCATACCTGACGACTTGAAGGACAATGCGATAATGGTCGATGGCCGCGAGTTTTTCTACCACAATTGCCGGGGGTGCCGCTTAGTGTACCATCGTGAAGGCGACCTCGTGGTCATCAGCGCCACGACCGACCGCGATATCGACCTCGTGCCCTTCCTGCCCCGACACGGCACCGCTTGATTTCCAATTAGTTGTTGATTGATTCTCCGGCCGCTGATAGCTTCGCAGTCATGCGATGGAGTGCCGCTCTTTTTGTCGTTTTCGCTTCTCTTACCATTGGCCCATCGGTTTTCGCCGGCGGACGGGTATATATTGATTCGACGCACACCCGGCTCTTGAGCGAGGCCCAGCGGGCCATTCTCAACGACCAGTTTGATCAGGCCGATTCGATTGCCGATTGCATCACCGCTCTTTCCCCGCGCGACCCGGCGGGGCGGGTTTCCCGAGCCGCCTCGATGCTGGCCCGCATGACCTGGGCCGAAGACGACCTGTTCGGAGTTCGCTTTGAGCGTCTGCTCGATACCATACAGCGCCTTTGTACAACGGAGCTCGATTCGGCGGACCGCGGGCGCAAGGCCTGGCTCTATCTGTTTCTGGGGCATACTCAGGCGTATAGATCGCTGTACGAGTCGAAGTTCGGCTCGTCGTTCACGGCTGTCAGGTTCGGTCTTCGCACCCGGACGTACTACGGCGCGGGGTTGGAGCAGGACAGCAGTCTGACCGACCTCTACTTCGGTCTGGGATCATATCATTACTGGAAGTCGGTCAAGGCGGGCGTATTTCGGTGGCTCGGACTGTTCCATAACGACATCAAGCTCGGTATTACGGAGTTATACCGCGCCGCCGATTCATCGCTGTTCTCCCGGGATGTATCCCGGAGCGCGCTGGCATGGGTCTGGCTCGATCGCGAGCAGTACGATTCGGTGATCACCCTGACCGAGTCGTTGCGCCAGTCATACCCCCTCGGTACTTCGTTCCTCTGGCCGCTCGCCCGAAGCCGGTGGGACAAGAAAGAGTACGCCGCCGCGTATGACGTGTACAGCCAACTGCGGGGGCTCCTGATCAAACAGCCGGGCAATTACTTCAATCTGGTGGAGTGCGATTATTACCTGTCGGCATGCCGGGAGAAGGCCGGAGACAAAGTGGCCGCCGCGGTTGAGGCGGTCCGACTCAACGAGTATGACCGGTACATTCCCCCCCGCACGCGCGAGCGTCAGGCGGACAAACTGCGGTTTCTGGCGCGATTGATTGAGTCGGTCGAAACGACGGCGTCAACCGAGTGACGTATCCCGGTCAGGTGGCCGTCTTGTGCTTTTCATCAAGCCGCCGACACCCTTCCATGAGAATCGACTCGTTGGAGTATTCGTTGTTGGGCGGCGGAATTTCGGTCGGTGGAATCGACTGAATATTCCAGAAGCCGCTGGTCCAGGCCAAACCGTCGTATACGGCCTCCGCGCCCACTTTATCTCCCAGGCGGGCCGAAACAATCTGTCCCTGACTAAGATACATGGTCAGTTCAGACTTGCCATCGGAGACGATCAGCTTGACCGTGCGCCGGCTCGGCCCCAGCGCCTGAAGCAGGTCAATCAAATTCATGTCCAGCAGGTTTCCGACAGCGCCTGTTGCGGGCGCAGAAGCCGTTTGACTTAACCGCCCGGTCGCCTGGCTTTCGATCCGGGAGCGAACTTTGCGAATCTTGGTCACCAACAAGCTGAGATTGTTGTCGATCGCGATGAGGTCTTCGATTCCCTTCTCAAGAAAGGCCGTCATTTGTGACGTTACATACGTATCGGTCAACAGGAATGTGGGCGTCTTCGCGATTTCCACTCCCCGCGACATGATCGCTTCGATCAGTACCGTGACGGCGGCGGGCGCGCCCATTTCCAGCAGGATGATCATATCGGGATTGCCGCGATGGTACAAATCGACGAGCGACTCCTGATCGGCGACCACAATTACCCGGAAGCCCTCATTCTTCAGCCGCGCTTCGACCGGCCGGGCCATCTCAAGATCGGAGCAATACAACAGCACCTGATTGTATCGCAGATGCTCCTCGGTGGCGAGGATTTCTCCCTGGATCATATCCAGGAACGCCTCGACCACCTCGGGCAGAAAGAGTTTGCCGCGCAGATCGTTGAATTTGTGTTTGATCTTGTCAAACTTGTCGAGCGACATTTTTTCGCCCAGCGAGATGTTGTCGCAGAAGATATCGACGATCGTCAGGATGTTTCCGCCAAGCGTTTCGATAGGCAGACGTTTGGTGAATTTCTCCCGCAGATTGATGTACATCGCCTTGAGTATGCCGATCACCAGGGCCGAATAATTGAGCGAGTCGAGCAGTTTGACGGTCAGACTTATCTGTGCCCGGAAATCCTCGCCGGCCGCCGTGGCGCCATAGTAAAACTTGGACAGGTCATGGATATAAGCGGCGTTGGTGATGGTCAGGCGGTCGCGGTCGGGAAGCCCGATGTGGCGGCAGAGGCGATCGGTCAACTGGCCGACCGTTCCGCTGTGGTTGGCCGGAAGATTATCCTTGGAGGCCAACAGGGCCGTGAACAATTCGAGATTTCTGATGTGAAGTTCATCGTTGCCCGACGAAGATGCATCGTCGAGCAAAAGGCGTTCGGCCGATGAGTAATAGCGCACGCGAGTGCGCGGCGAGATTTTGCGCAGACGGTCGATCAGATCGAGGTAGTCCCCGGACACAGTATCGCGAATAAAGACGGTGTGAAAGGACTGATTGCCGATCAGGTCGATGGCATCGTCGGCCGAGTCGCAGGTCATCACTCGAAAAGAGGCGGTCGCAAGAATCGAGCGAACGTGCTGGTCGGCCTGCAGGTCATCGGTCACCAACAGGACTGACCCGCGTACCGCCGACGGCGTTGATCCGCCCCCGACGGCGATTCGCCCGGTGTCATCCCTGGTGTCCCAGTACCTGTTAACCGGAAGAACTTCTTCGGCCGATTCGCTCCCGGGAACCACATAGTACTTTGTTATCGCCGTCTTGAGCGCCGGCTCCGCCGCCACGTACAACTTGATAGCGCATCCGGGAACCACAAAACGAAGCTCGTTCAAGAGTTCGGTACTGGCTGGATCCTCACACGCTACCTTGAGTTCATTGGTCGAGGGATCAAAGGCGAAGGGGACAATGGTTCGGGCGATGGCCAATTGAGCGGGAATCCTGGCCATCACCTCGCGGGAAAGAGACTGTTCGGACAGTATCACGCCTTCGCAATCGAGTTGTCGCGCCAGGGCACGAACCAGGTTGGCTTCACTCACCCAGCCGTTCCGGATCAAATGCGATCCGAGCCGCCCGCCCTGCTGCTTCTGGAGGACAAGCGCCTGCTTGATCTGATCCTCGTTGACCAGACCCTCGTAGACGAGTATTTCGTCGAGGCGCAACCTTGTTTTCCTGGTGTCGGTCATCGATTTCGTAGTGCTTTCATCACACGCGCACAGTCAGGGGCATGCTTTGCCTCGGCCAGCCGAGGACTCCGCCGCCGGGTTGAATCACCCCCCCGCAGGTACCCTCTCGGCCGCATTTCATCTGTTATTTCATCGGTAGATTTCGGCAGAACCGTACCGTTTCGTCAAAAGTCCCCGTGCTCAAAAATTGAACAGGGGGAGGACCCGGCCACATTGCCAGGCCGCCGTTGATGTATTAGCTTCTCCCCGTGCCTGATAAACGTAAAGAGACGACCATCAAGTTGACCGCCGAAGTCAGTTGTGCGGGTTGAGCTTCCAAGCTGGGGCCAAAGTTTTTGGCCGAGGTTTTGAAGACGTTGCCGCAGTCTGGCAACCCCAATCTGCTGGTCGGATTCAACAAGGCGGATGATGCCGGAGTTTACCGGATCAATGACACCTTGGCGTTGGTCCAGACGGTGGACTTCTTCCCGCCGATTGTCGACGACCCGTACTGGTTCGGGCAGATTGCCGCGGCCAATGCCTTGTCCGACATCTATGCCATGGGCGGAGCGCCGCTGACTGCCCTGAATATCGTCGGCTTTCCGGTCGACACCATGCCCGGTGAGATTCTCACCGAGATTCTCCGAGGCGGGAACGACAAAGTTCTCGAGGCCGGCGCGGTAGTGGTGGGCGGACACTCGATCAAGGACAAGGAACTGAAGTTCGGTGTGGCGGTCACGGGTGTGATCAACCCGAATCGGATTGTCGCCAACTCCAGCGCCCGGCCGGGTGACGTCGTGTTTTTGACGAAGGCGCTCGGCACCGGCATCATAGCGACGGCGATCAAGCGGGGTGTGGTCGAGCACTCGGTGGCTGATGCGGCTATCCGTCAAATGGCGGCTCTGAACCGGGTTGCGTCCGAACTGATGGTCCTTCACGGCGCCAGCGCGGCCACTGATATAACAGGATATGGCCTTTTGGGACATGCGTACGAAATGGCCGCCGGCTCTGGAGTGACAATCCGTATCTTTGCGGGGAAACTGCCGATTTTGCCCGATGCCATTCGTCTGGCCGGCTTGGGAATGAATCCCGGTGGATCGAAAGACAACAAAGAATACCTGACCGACAAAGTTAAGATGATGCAGGCGATTGACCCGAACCTGGAACATCTGCTGTTTGATCCGCAGACTTCGGGGGGGCTGTTCATAG
>JBGOTX010000092.1:0-6797 GCA_041476705.1 Candidatus Zixiibacteriota bacterium | reverse complement strand
GTGCTCGAAAACATTTACAGCAAGATCGAACGAGGCATGAATCCGCTCGAAGCCGGACATGCCGGATCGAAAGAAATTTATTTCGCTATCATATCCACTACCATCACGCTCGCCTCGGTGTTTTTGCCGGTCATTTTCCTGCAGGGGCTTACCGGGCGGCTGTTCAGGGAGTTCGGCATTGTGGTGGCGGGTTCCGTGCTTATTTCGGCCTTTGTATCGCTGACCCTCACGCCCATGATGAGCGCCCGCACTCTCCACCACAGCACCCATGAAAACTGGTTGTTTGAGTTGAGCGAGCGATGGTTCAATCGTCTGTCGGCCGGATATCAGCGATCGCTCCGCCTGTTTGTCGATCGACGCTGGCTGGCGCTGGCAATAATGCTTGTGTCGGCGGGGCTGATCTTCGGACTGGGAGCTTTGATTCCGTCTGAACTCGCGCCCATGGAAGATAAGAGCCGATTCGTGATAAATGCCACCGCGCCCGAAGGAACATCCTACGACGCGATGGCCCAGTATGTCGGCAAACTCATCTCGATAGTAGATACGCTTCCCGAGAAAGACGCCCTTATATCCGTCACGGCTTCCGGTATGGGTTCAGGCGGTGGAGTCAACAACGGATTTGTGCGCGTGAATCTCGTGCCGCCCGACGAGCGCAAGCGCACTCAGCAGGAGCTGGCTGATCTCCTCAGCGCAAGAATCCGCACCGAGACTTTTGCAAGGTCGTACGTGACCCAGGAGCAGACGATCGGTGGAGGCCGGGGCGGCGGTTTGCCGGTACAGTATGTGATTCAAGCATCGACTCTCGAGAAACTGAAAACTGTCATTCCGGCCTTCATGGCCGCGGCCCAATCGGATTCGGTGTTTCAGGTGGTTGACCTGAACCTCCGGTTCAACAAACCCGAACTGACCATCCAGATCGATCGGGATCGGGCCCGCGCCCTCGGAATTACGGTCAGGGACATTGCCGAGACCCTGCAGTTATACTTCAGCGGCCAACGGTACGGGTTCTTTATCATCAACGGCAAACAGTACTCGGTCATTGCGCAGGCCGATCGGGCCAATCGCGATGAACCGCTTGACCTGAGCTCGGTCTACGTGAGAAACAGCCGCAACGAATTGATCCAACTCGATAACGTCGTGACTCTTTCCTATCGAAGCAGTCCGCCGCAGTTGTATCGCTTCAATCGGTATGTCGCAGCGACTGTCAGCGCCTCCCCCGCACCCGGATTTACTTTGGGCGACGCGATCAACGAAATGGACAAGATCAAGGCCAAAGTGCTGGATGAATCATTTTCTACCAGTCTGGCCGGAACGGCCAAAGAGTACGCCGAAAGTTCCAATACCCTGCTGTTTGCTTTCCTGTTGGCTCTGATACTGGTTTACCTGATTCTGTCGGCGCAGTTTGAGAGTTTCCGCGACCCGTTGACCATCATGTTCACGGTGCCGTTAGCTCTGGCCGGGGCGATCCTGTCTCTCTGGTTGTTCGGGCAGACTTTCAATATCTTCAGTCAGATTGGAATCATTGCGCTGGTCGGTATTGTTACCAAGAACGGTATTCTGATAGTCGAGTTTGCCAACCAGCGTAAGGCGCAGGGGCTGTCTCCTCACGAGGCCGTCATCGATGCCGCCACTCAACGCTTCCGCCCTATTCTCATGACCAGTCTGGCAACCGTCTTTGGCGTCCTGCCGATCGCGCTGGCCCTGGGCGCGGCCGCCAGGAGCCGTATGTCGATGGGTATCGTGATCATCGGCGGTCTGCTCTTTTCTCTCGGGCTTACGCTGTACGTCATCCCCGCGCTCTATACATATCTGTCTGCCAAACGAAAAATCGCTCAACATTCCGTCCCCAAAACCACCCCTGCTCCGCAGTTGTAGGACATCGACTCGGCGCCTCGATTGTTTCACAGAACGGCTGGCTTGATGTGTCATGCGAAGACAATCAATCAGCGTGCAACTTATCGTCGACAACTCTCTCTCCCGGTCGGCACTCGCAATTCCGACTTAATACACCGATGACTCCACGTATAGAGATCGATTATCGCTTCATTTAAGTGTCTGCCGGAACTTAGGTTATGGCGCACCAAATAGTCGCCGGATCGTCAAATTTTACTTTCATTTTAGGAGGTAATTGACCGATAATATCTATCAGCCGGCCATCTGCCGGGGTAGCGACGTATAAGTGCCATTAACGCAGTAACCTGCCGTCGCCAGCTATTTCCTCGCCCCAGGCGGCGCAGGTTAAAGTATAACGCTTGAAGCTGTAGCCGTGTGGAGGAATTTTGAAAGTATTAGCTACTTCAGTTGCTCCGAGTGATCATATTGGCGCGATGGACAACGAGTCGTCTACATCACGCCGGGTCATTCTCTGGACTATATATATTGTGTCCTTCGGGCTTCTGGTCTGGTTTTTCGTGGACGGGTTTTCGTATTATATGACCCCCTATCTGGAGCGGCCGCATCACCCCGGCTACCAGATTTACCGCCCGGCCGGGTCGAGCGGGCTGGCTTACGGCATCGCCGGCTCCGCTATGATGATCCTTATGCTGGTCTACACCCTGCGAAAGCGGACTCGTCTGATGGGCCGGTCTCTGCCCCTGAGGCAACTGCTTGATTTTCACATCTACCTTGGTGTGATCGGACCACTCTTTATCGTTTTGCACACGTCGTTCAAAGTGCAGGGCTTGGTCGCGGTCAGTTTTTGGTCGATGGTCGCGGTGGCGGCGAGCGGATATTTCGGCCGGTACCTGTATCTCCAGATTCCCCGCAACCTCGTGGGTGATGAACTCACTTTGCTCGACATGGAAAAGTCGAACGCCGACATGGCCGCGACTCTGCATGCCCGTTTCGCTCTGGACGATGAGACCCTGAAGCGAATAGAAAACCTGTTTGCACAGACCATGACGCACCGACGTCACGGCGTGTTCGTGTCTGTCGCCACCCTCTTACTTGACGACCTTAAGCGTCCGCTCACCCGACGCCGCGTGCGTCACCAGCTGGCCCGCATACTTGTCCTGCCGAAGAGACAATATCACGAACTGATCGATATTTCGCTCAAGCGGGCGGTTCTACGCCGACGCATCGCCCTGCTCAGCCAAGTGCAGGCTCTTTTTCATTACTGGCATGTTATTCACAAGCCGTTTGCAATCATCATGTACGTCATCATGGGGATTCACATCGGCGTGGCTCTCTGGACCGGATACGGCTGGGTCAGGTAGCGGCGTGAGAGTTAAGAATCGCCTCGGACTGTTCATTGTTGCAGTAGGGATCACTATGCTGTTACACCCCTCGATACGCGCCCAATTGTCGCCCGGCGAATTGCATGAATCGCACGCCTTCCTCGAAGGCGTCGAGAACTGCAGTCAGTGTCATGGTACCGATCGCAAGCTGGCGGCCGACAGGTGCCTCATCTGCCACACCATCATAAAGGAAGAACTCGGCGCCCATAGCGGACTGCACGGCGGCCAGGGGTACAAAGAATGTCAAACCTGTCACGTGGAGCATCAGGGTCGGAAGGTCGACCTTATCTACTGGAAGAGCGGACAGAAAAATCTCGACCACGCCCAGACCGGTTTTGCGCTGATCGGCAAGCACGCCGCGGTGGAATGTCGATCCTGTCATCTGGAAAAATTTATCAAAGATCGCGCGCCGCTCGCCAGAGACAAGGTAACATTGAGTCGCACATTTCTCGGCCTGGACACCGCCTGTGTGAGTTGTCATGTTGATGAACACCGAGGTCAGGTCGCGTTGACCTGCGGCCAGTGTCACAACTCGGTTTCGTGGAAACCGGCTCCGGGATTCGACCACAGCAAGACCAAATACGCTCTCACGGGGAAGCATGTCAATATTTTGTGCGCAAAGTGCCATCCAAGCATAATTGACAGCTCCACCGAAAGGCACCAGAGCTACCTTAAGCTCACGCCCATACCGCATGACCAGTGCACCGCCTGTCATGCCGATGCCCACAAGGGGAAGCTGGGTGATAATTGTAGCAACTGTCATACCCCCGAAGGGTGGCACGTGACGGACGCGGCCAAGTTTGACCACCGCCGCACTCGCTATCCGCTCGAAGGAAAGCATGCGGCCGTGACGTGCAACAAGTGCCACTCGCCGGGCAAGGCAAAAACGGACTTGCGCTTTGGCACCTGCCGCGACTGCCACACCGATTTTCATCAGAATGCCTTTGCCAAACGGACCTCCAAGGGCGCCTGTGAAGAATGCCATTCGGTGGCCGGGTATTCACCGGCTCGATTCCTGCTGGTCCAGCATGATTCAACCGACTATCCGCTCCGAGGCGCCCACCGGGCGGTTCCCTGCGTCGCCTGCCACAAGACGTCATCGGCTTCCACTCAGGCCGCTCAGTATCAGTTCCGGTTTGTGTCGACCAAGTGTCTTGATTGCCATCGCGATCCGCACCACGGCGAGGTGAAAAAATACGTCAAGGACAAAGGGTGCGAATTCTGTCATGTGGATCAGTCGTGGACACAGGTCACCTTTGACCATGATCTTGCCCCCTTTCATCTTGAAGGCAAGCACCGGAGCGTCACGTGCGCCAAGTGCCACACCGTGCCGGCGAAAAACAACGGCGACTCGACCCTCACCTTTGCCGGTCCAGTCAGGCAGTGTCAGAACTGTCATGAGGATGTCCATCGTGGCCAGCTTGCGGCGGCCGGAGCAAAAAAAACCGAGTGCAAGTCATGTCATACCGCGGAGAACTGGCGGAATGCAACCTTCGATCATAATCGGTCGGCCCGGTTCAAGCTCGAAGGCGCCCATAAAAATGTACCATGTCAGAAGTGTCATCGACCGACCGTGGTCAATGGTAAAACTTTCGTGGCTTACAAGCCCCTTGACATTACCTGTGCATCGTGTCACGGCGCTTCATCCGCTCTCGATAAGGAGAAACGATTATGAAGAAGGCAATCTTGTCGGCCGTCCTGCTCATGCTGGTCGTGTCGGGAGTCATTCTTAGCGGGACCGCGACGGAAAATCCTCATGGCAAGTTGAAATGGGATTGCCAGGACTGTCACACGGCGGAATCATGGTCGGTCATGCGGGTACCGATGAAATTCAGTCACGATGAGACGGGCTTTCATCTTGCCGGCGCGCACGCCAATGCCCAGTGTATCGGTTGCCATAAGACGCCCCAGTTCAATCATGTCGGCACTTCCTGTATCGACTGCCATGCCGACCATCATCAGGGACAGCTCGGCCAGGCCTGCCAGAACTGCCACACCCCTCGGGATTGGCAGGGGCGCAAGGACGTCTTGGATATACACGCTCAAAAAGGATTCGCCCTGACCGGGTCCCACGCGGTCGCCGACTGCGAGGCCTGTCACCGCGGCCATGCCCGCCAGGAATACGCCGGCACCCCGATGGACTGCATCGGCTGTCATGCCGAAGCGTATGCCGCGACGAACGATCCGAATCACATGCAGGCCGGCTTCCCTTCCGATTGCCAACGCTGTCACCATGCGGCCTCCGGCACCTGGACCAATGCCCGATACACCCATGCGCAGTACGTGCTCACCGGCGCTCACCGACAGGTCGACTGCAAATCGTGTCATGCCAGTATCTACACCGGCACTTCTTCGGCCTGCTACGATTGTCACAGCGCCAACTATGCCTCTACCACAAATCCGAATCACGTGCAAAATGGCTTCAACCATAATTGCACCATTTGTCACACGACTATCTCGTTTAACCCGGCTTCGTACAATCATAACCTGACGGCCTTCCCGTTGACCGGCAAGCACGTGACAACGCTCTGCATCGACTGCCATCCCACGAGCTATGTCGGCACGCCGACCGATTGCTATTCCTGTCATCAGACTAACTTCCAGAGTGCGCAGAATCCGGATCATGTGCTGGCCAATTTCAGCCATAACTGTGCAACCTGTCACTCGACCAGTGGTTGGAGCCCGGCCACCTTTAATCATGCCTCCACGGCGTTTCCGCTGACCGGCGCGCACACAACCGTCGCATGCATCAATTGCCACGCCGCCGGCTATGCCGGTACACCGACCGATTGTTATTCCTGTCATCAGACGAACTTTCAGGGGGCAAAGGACCCGGATCACGTCCTGTCAAATTTCAGCCACGTCTGTACCACCTGTCACTCGACCAGTGCCTGGTCACCGGCTACTTTTAACCATGCCAACACGACCTTCCCTCTGACCGGCGCGCACACCACCGTCGCGTGCATCAATTGCCATGCCGCCGGGTATACTAATACGCCGACTGCATGCTATGCGTGTCACCAATCCAACTACAATGCCACCACCAATCCGAATCACGCGGCGGCCAATTTCCCGACCACCTGTCAAACGTGTCACAGTACTTCCAATTGGACATCCACCACGTGGAATCATGACGCCCAGTATTTCCCCATCTATTCGGGGACGCACGTTGGCCGGTGGAACTTGTGCTCAGATTGCCACGTCAATCCATCCAATTTTGCCACCTTCGAGTGCATTAATTGTCATCCCCATAGCGACAAAGCCACGACCGATTCACACCATACCGGAGTGTCCCGGTACCAGTATCTGAGCACTGCTTGTTACAGCTGTCATCCGACAGGGAGGGCCGGAGGATGAAGCGGTCGACGTGCTGGATCATCATCGCGATCTCAATTGCATGTACGGGGCAGGCGACGGCCGGGACCTCTTTTGTCGTCAAGTATGTGTCGGCCGAAAGTGTGTATTTGAACGGCGGGCAGGCTGACGGTCTCGCGGTAGGCGATCACTTGATGATCTATAGCCGTGGCGATTGCCCGACCGAGGTGGAGGTCGTGTTTGTGG
>JBGOTX010000091.1:0-6815 GCA_041476705.1 Candidatus Zixiibacteriota bacterium | reverse complement strand
GCGTTTGTCAACAACTAGCCACAAGGGGTCGCTATTTCGCTCGGCGGGGGTCGTCTCCCTGGCCACCGCCCTCTCACGGGTCAGCGGCCTTGTCCGAGAGCAGGTTATGGCCTATTTCTTCGGCGCCTCGATGGCTACCGATGCCTTTGTCACAGCCTTTCGGATCCCAAACCTCTTGCGCGATTTGTTCGCCGAGGGGGCGCTCTCCTCGTCGTTTGTGCCGGTCTTCAAGGAAAAGATGGTCAAAGAGGGGGAGCAAGAGGCCTTTGATCTGGGGAATACCGTAATGACCGCGATCATTCTTATGGTGACGGTCGTGGTCATCCTCGGCATTATCGCAACTCCACTGATTGTGTATCTGACCGCCAACGGTTTCACGGCCGACAAAGAAAAGTTCGACCTGACCGTCGACATGACCCGCATGATGTGGGTGTTTCTCCTTCTGGTGGCGGTGGCGGCACTGGTGATGGGAATGCTCAATTCGTTCGGCAAATTCGGCGTGCCGGCGTTTTCCTCGACCATGTTCAATATCGGAGGCGTGGTTACGGTGCTAGTGCTGTACCACTTGATCTCGGTGCCGGCCTATGCGCTGGCAATCGGCGTGGTCATCGGCGGGCTGGGTCAACTGGCGGTGCAGTTGCCATCGCTGTGGAAACTGGGGTACCGGTTCCAGATACGACTAAATTTCGCCGACGAAGCGTTCCGCAAGATGTTGCGGTTGATCACGCCGATGGTGATTGGGCTGTCGGCCTCGCGCATCAACATCCTGGTCAGCACGCTGTTGGCATCGTTTCTGGCCGAAGGAGCCATTTCATATCTGAATTACTCTTTTCGGCTCATGCATTTTCCTCTCGGTATTTTTGCGGTAGCCCTCGGCACGGTCACCCTGACTAAGGCATCCGAGTTTGTGGCTCGTCAGGACATGGAAGGTCTGGCGGCCACGTTTCTCGAGGCCTTCAATCTCAACATGCTGTTTATCATTCCCTCGGCCATGTTTTTCATTTTTTTCGCCCGCGATTTTGTCGGGCTGGCATATCGATACGGCGAGTTCTCCCAGGGAGACACGGCCAACACCGCCGCCGCGCTGATTCACTACTCATACGGCCTGATCGGATTTGCCGGGGTGCTGGTGATTGTGCCCATATACTACGCCCTGACCGACTCAAAACTTCCCATGAAGGTTTCCGTGCTGGCGGTCCTTTTGAATATTCTGTTGTATTGGCCGCTCGTGAAATGGCTCGACTTTGCCGGATTGGCCGCCGCCACTTCGGTTGCCGGGCTGTTGAACGCGGGCCTTCTGCTTGCGTATCTCCCGTCGCGGGGCGTGCCGGTTCCGTTCACCCGATTGGGCATGGATTTCCTGCGCATGACGCTGGCTTCGACGCTGGCATTTGGCGCGGCCTCCTGGCTGAGGTTTGATCTTTGGCCTGCAGGACACGGGTTGCTCGGTCGATTTGTGAATCTGCTTGGCCCGCTCATGGTGGCGGGAGTGCTGTATGTCCTGCTCTGCTATCTGTTTCACATACGGGAAATTCGGATTGTCATGCATAAACTGTTGAGGCGGCAGAGTCCGACTTGAGTATATGTTTCGCAAGTACCCGGCGCTTCCTCTGCTTGGTGCGGCAATCTTCGGAATTGTGCTGGCCGACCAAACCCACCTGCCATCGTGGCAGTTTTTGGTCGCCGCCCTCGTGTGCGCATGCATCGCTCTATTTTTGCTCGCCCGATCGGCCTGGCGAACAGCCGCCGTTTTCGGTGTACTGACCGCCGGCAGTCTGTCCGGGTTTCACTTTGTGATCAGCTATCTTGAACGCGGTCCGGACCATGTCAGTCGGATTGTTTCCACCAGGGACGTGGTGAGAATCTACGGGCAAATATCTGATTGGCCCGACCTCCGATCCGACCGTACCGAGTATTTGATCGATCTTGATTCCGTTCTGACTACGCACATGCGCCGAGCCGACGGGAGAATTCTCCTGAAAGTGACCGATACCACGACTTCGCTCCAGCGCGGCGATCGAATCGAATGTTTTGGCCGGATTTATTTTTTCGATCCGGCCGCCACACGATTCAGTCCATATCTCCGGCGCCTCAACTTAAAGGGGGTGGCTGGTACGGTGTACCTGCCGACCCTGCTTGATGTCCGGGTGGATCGACGCTCACCGCTTGGACTGTTCGCCGCGGTTGATCGCGTGCGCACTTTGATTCTCGGATCGTTCGAGCGGAATTTGTCCCCGCCGTCGGCGGCGCTGGCCGGCGGATTCGTGCTGGGCGAAACACGGCACATCGGTACGGATGTGTACGCGATGTTTCGCGACAGCGGCACGCTCCACGTGCTGGCCGTATCCGGATCGAACGTGGCGCTCGTGATTCTGTTTGTTCTGTTAGTTCTAAGGCCGTTCGGCATTTCTCAGCCATGGCGGGGCGTCATTCTGCTCACGGTGGTTATGGTGTTTGCGCTTTTGTCATTTGGCCAACCCTCGGTCATCCGTGCTTCGACGATGGCCGTGTTCATCCTGGTGGCCGGTATGCTCGGCCGGGAATACGATTTGAACCATATCGTCTCGCTTACCGTGTTGTGCATTCTGGCGTACGAACCGGGGCAGTTGTACGATGTTGGCTTTCAATTATCGGTCGTTTGCGCATGGGGGCTGGTTTTGCTGGTCAAGCCGGTCGGCGCGCTCTTTGTTACCTGGCACAATCGCCGCTGGTACCGTTGGTTGGTCTTTCCGATCATCGTTTCGCTGGTCGCCCAGCTCTGTTCATCGCCGCTGATTGCCTACTACTTCGGTCGCGTGCCTGCCGCCACAGTTATGGCCAATCTGGTTGTGGTGCCGCTGACATCGCTCGCTGTCATGGCTCTCATGGTTCTGCTCCTGGCTGATCTGGTTTGGCCGGTACTGGGGTTTTTCGCCGGGTCGCTCGTTGATCCATTGCTTAGACTGATTATCGAATCGCTCCGCTGGTTCAAGGCGCTGAATCTGCCTCAGCTTAATTTCGGACCGCTTGCCTATGAACCGTTTTCTATTTTGTGGATCTTAGTCTATTTCGCTCTGTTGATTTGCTTTTGCTTCGCCATCCATCGCAAAATGGCCCGTCGAATGGCGGTGTTTGTCCTGCTGACCGGCGCCAACATGGCGCTCCTTGTTTCGGTCGTGCAGGGGAAAGAGCCCCGCGAGTCGGTGCATCTCTCGGGGCTCCCCGGAGGAATCGTGGCGGTGATCGATCAACCTCGCTCCGGCGAAAGCGATCTGATCTTCAGTTCGACACTCTTGAAGATTGACGACCTCGACACCCGCCTTCTTCAGCCGGTATTGGAGATGAATCGGGTGAAAAAACTGCGCTTTCTGTTTGTGATGGTTTGCCCGTATGACAACATCGATGATCTGATGCGACTCGCGCTCATGTATCAGTGCTCAACGATGTATGTATCGGCGCCGTATCGGCCCAGCTTTGAGGATTACCAGGCGTATCACGACCAATCGGTCAGATTACCTGAGGTCATCTACTTCGGCGGCGTGCCTGCTATCGACGCCCGCCGTGGGTACATTCTCGGCGAGGGCCGGATTCAAGTGGTCACCGAAGACCGGTCAATCTTGTTCGTCGATCGCCCCGCCGAGGACCTGCCGTCCTCGTCGTTGACTTCGGCCTCAGAGCAGGTTCTGGTATTGGCCACTCGTTGGTCACCCCGGCCCGATGACTGGATCGCTTTGCGGCAACAGGGGTTTACCCGGCTCATCTGTTCAAGAATTGAACGAATTCGCGTTGACACCGACAGTGTCCTGCTGGATGACCAGGTGGATCAGGTGCTCCCGGACTATATCATCGATTTGCGCCGTACCGGACCGTACCGTCTGCCGATGTAGGGGGTGCGATTGCCCGTTTCCACTCTATTTACCTCTCCGTCCATAAAGAAAAGCGGCTTTTCACCCGATAACAGATACGAATAGCTCGACACGGCTTAACTCGTGTTGTGAAACAGGACTAAGGGATAAACCATGGGTCTTTCTGGAAATCTCAAGACAGTGGCGTTTCCGGATATTTTGCAGCTTTTGGCCTCCGGTAAGAAATCCGGGCTGTTGGAATGCCGGACCGCTACGCGACAAAAAGAAGTCGCCTTCAAGGACGGCAACGTCGTGTATGCCTCGTCGGTCAACAGCGCCGAAGATCTGCTGGGCAACCTGCTGTTGAAACGCGGAAAAATTTCCAAGGGTGATCTGGAGCGGGCCATCGCCCTACACCGGCAGACCGGACGCCAGCTTGGTACGACGCTCATCGACATGAATCTGTTCGACAAGGACGAGATCGGTCAGTGTCTCAAGATGCAGATAGAGGAGATCGTGTACAATCTGTTCTCCTGGCACGAAGGAGATTTTGTTTTTCATGAGGGAGCACAGCCGAAAAACGCGCCGTTCCTGATCGAATTGAGTACCACGAGCATCATCATGGAAGGGACGCGTCGCATCGATGAGTGGCTGGAAATCCAGAAGGTACTGCCGCCGGACAATATGCTCCTGCGCATCGCCAAATCGCCCAAGGTCAACCGCGAAGAGCTCACCATCTCGATTGATGAGTTTCGTGTCCTTGCGCTCATCAACGGCGAGCGGACGCTGACCGAACTGATTGAACTGTCGCCGATGGGCGAGTTTGTCACCTGTCGCTCGGCCTATCGCCTGATCGTCAACAATCTGATCGAAGTTTCGGGGCAACGTCAGGCGCAGGAAGTGGTGGCCGAAGATCAGGAAGAGGTTCTCCTGTCGATCGTGTTCCACATGTACAACAAGTGCTTTTACGAGATCCGTGCTCAGGTGGAGGCGTATCTCGGCGAGAACAACACCCGTTTTGCGGCCTATGCCTCGCAATATCGCAATGGCCTGTTGAGTTTCTTCCCCGGCATGGAGCCGGGCTCCGATGAGGTGCCGACATTTAACCGGTTTCTTGCGGCCGTCAAGCAGATTCCCGATGAAGTTCGTTACTACACCGTGATGGCCAATTTGGAAAAGATGCTTTCCGAGCAGTTGATCTATGTGTACCAGCTCCTGGGCGATGGAGTGTATCGCAACTCGGTGATCCGGGTCAAGAAGGAAATAGCCGAGCCGCTTCAGCTTCGGCGCGAATTGGTCAAGCGGTACGGCCTGGAAGAGGCCTTCTATTCGACCCTGAAACGCGCTGATAAAATAGTCAGGATAGTGAGAGGATGAGTGACATGAAATCGAAAATCGCTTTTGCGCTGACCGTTCTGGTCGGTCTGGCCGCTCCGGCTCGCGCCGGCGAAGTCGTGGTGATTGCCAATCCACCAACGTTCATTACCGCCGTTATTTTCGTCGGCGCCTGTGCCTGCATCGCCATATGCCTTCAAGTGTTGTTCTTGGTCAGGGGGGGGCAGTTGAGCCGCAGTTGGCAATTGTTTCTCGCCGGGTTCGCGATTTTGGCCATCAGCCAGTTGGGGATCATTTTGCACAATTTCGGCGCGATCGTCATTCCCAATTGGCTCGTTCCTTCGCTTCTGGTTCTCATGGCCGGCACCTTCTTTTTCGGTTTGTACGAGACCAAACGGATTTTGAGCTGAATCTTGTTTTTGGTTGACATAAGTGTAAGACTGGCATATCATTGCACGTCAATAGAAAACGGCAGACATGCAAGTAATTATGGCTGGATCAGTTAGACGGGATAATTAATGACCGCAGTGCTCGAAGTGACAGACCGCATTGAAAAATGCCAGAAAATCCTGGAGACCGATCCCAATTCCCAGATATTTGCGGCATTGGCCGAGGCCTATCGCAAAAATGGCGAACTGGACAAGGCCTTTCGAGTTTGTCAAAGCGGTCTGAAAGTACATCCGTCGTACGCTTCGGCTCACGTCGTGATGGCCAAAATCAATCTTGATCGAGGGCTGTACGATTGGGCGGAGGCCGAGGTGCGGAAGGCGGTCGACATTGAAGGCCCCTCTCGAGCGGCCGACCTGCTATTGGCCGAAATACAGATTTACAAAGGAGAGTTCGACGCCGCTTCCCGACTGCTCAGGCAATTGTGCCAGAGCGATCCCCGAAATGAGCAAATCCGGAAGCTCTTGGATATTGCCAAGAAATTGCCTGAGGAAAAGGCCAGACTAGCCGCACAGACACCACACGCGCCGGCCGAGTCCTCGTTGCCGAAGGACGCGCCTGTATCCGGTGTATCCAGGGTGTTAACGACGAAAGAAATCCTCCAGCAGGGGATGAGCATACCCAACTTGGCGGGCGGACTGTTCGTGAACAACGAGGGCCTGGTGGTCGACTCGGAGTGGAGTCTTGCTCTAGATCCGGCGGTATGCGGCGCGACCCTGACAGAGGTGCATCATTTCCTCACTCAGGAATTGGTGAGGACCTCTTTTGGAAAAGTTCAAACGGTGTTGATTGAAACGGCCGACCCGGTGTTGTATCTGGTTCGAGTGAAACAGGGGATGTTCATTTTTCAGGGGGCGGCCGGCATCAATCTTGGGACACTTCGCATGAAAGTGGCGGCATTAGTCGAAAAATACGATGACGCCCAGCGAAAGGAATGACATGAATTCAACCCGGAGCAGGACACTGCAGGTGGTCGCGGGAACAGCCGTTCTGATCGGACTGCCATTGGTGCTCTTTCCCAGTCTGTATGGTGTGCAGTTGCTCAGAGCATCATGGCACTACCTGTTCTACGAAATCGTATTTTACGGTTTTGTGGCCGTGCCCCTATTTCGGTGCAACAGGTTGATCGACGTTCTCAGGGTTGCGGGCGTATCGCTGGCCTACCGGCTCAGTATCGGCGCCCTGTTTGGTCTGGCGGTCTCGGCGCTG
>JBGOTX010000090.1:0-6854 GCA_041476705.1 Candidatus Zixiibacteriota bacterium | reverse complement strand
CTGGTACCCTGTTAAAATGACATTGTCACGCCAAAGAGAATCATCCGCGGGTTGCTGTAATTCTGTGGGTTATTCTCTTTTAGTTTGTATTTTTGCTCACCGCTCAAACCGGTCTGATCGGGTGTGGTGTACCTCTGACTGAAACTGCGGCCATCATTGGTCAAGAGCCACCCGGTGGTGTTGGGTCGGCCGGTCGATTCGTACACGTTGGTCGCATTGTCACGATTCAATAGATTCTTGACCCATACGTACGGTCTCAGTTTGATCGAACCGACACTAAACGCCCGTTCCATCTTCACATCGACCACAAGCGTAGATGGCCCATACGATGAATTTCGCGGCGCCGAAGGCGTCGGAGTCACCGCATTAAGCGTGATTTCGTTATAGACCCCGGCCGGCGAATAGGGCGCACCCGAACCGAGTTGTGTCACGACATTGATCCCGAAGTTTTCGAGCGGGAACACGTCGCCCATCTTCGGCCCCTCACCCTTACCGGTTCGATAGTCGAAGATCCCTACCAGATTGTGGCGCTGGTCGAAATCAAGCGGCGCCGTCTGCTTGGGCACCGGGGATCCGGTCCAGGCGAGGTTTCGCTGGGTGTTGGCGTACGAGCCGGTGCCGGACGCGTATGACAGCGTGTACTTCACATCGAGTTCGATATTACGGGTACGGCGCATGTGAATGTGGGTTTCGAGTCCACGGACGTCGCCGTAATCCGAATTGCGGTACAAGCTATACGCGTTCGGGAGAGCCGTCTGATTATAAACCTGCACCAGGCCGGTGATATCCTTATAGAACGTGGACACATCAATCGCCGTATTGTCGCCGAGTTGCTGCGAGAAGCCGATTTCGTATTGAGTGGTCTTTTCCGGTTCAAGATTCGGATTGCCGATGGCGTAATAGTACCCGCCGGTCTGGACCTTGTACTGGAAAAAGTTGTAGCCGACGTAGAGTCGATCCAGATCGGGTCGCTGGAAGAACTTGCCGTAGTTCAAGTGCAACTGTGTCCGGTCGGAGATGGGGAAAGCGACCCCCAGTCGAGGCGACAACCGCGTAAAATTCTTGCTGGCGACAAAGTCCGTCGGATCGAGAACGGTGGCAAGCGAATCCGATGGGTTCGTGAATTGCACCGAGTCCGGGTCGAGCGGCAAGGCCAGGTTTTTGAGCCGCTTGGTCTTGTAGTTGAAGTAGTCAAAGCGCAGGCCGGCATTGACGATCATGCCCCGCCATTCCAGACGGTCCTGCACATAACCGGCCATGTTGATCGGATGCTTGGTCGAATTGAACTCGCCTTCGTTATCGGATTCATTCCCGTAGATGTCGTATCCGTAACGATCGACATCGGTAAAGCCGCCTGTGGACGCGCCCTTCCAGGCTTGCGTCGGCGACAGATTGCGGTAGTAGCGAAGCGTGTGACGCTGGAACTCAAACCCGGCTTTGACGGTATTGTACTGATCCAGCTCGGAGTTGATATCGCCCTTGAATCCGAGGTATGACGATTTGCGCTTCAGATAATCGTCATATACGCTCCCTTCATCACCGCTGGTTGTGAACCATCGCGATGTGCCGTCCACAGTACGCTGACTGCTGTCAGGTGCGGTGGCGGCCGAATCGCCGCGCCAGAATAGGCCTTCGTTATCATACCGATAGTTGCCAGCTGGACGGCCATACCCCCAGATATTGTCGCGATACACGCCGTCGCCGCGAAAACGGTAAGTCTTGAAATACGATGCGCTCAAATTGTAGTACGTCTTGGCGTTCAGCATGTGCGTGATCTTGGCATTCAAGCCCAGGTTCTTATCATTGTAAAACGGTGTGTGCGCTATGTCAAAAAGATAATTGTGGTCATACTCCGACCAATCATCAATGCTCCCGTTACCGCTCAATTCCAGTTTGAAGGTCGGGGTAAAGGCGAAATTGAGTTTCCCCTGATACGACCACCCTTTCTGCCAATTGCCGGGAAGCCGGTCCGGACTCGTGGGCAGGGAACTGGCCGTTATGCTGGAAGGACTCCGATCCGCTTTCCACCGGCGTTCGCCCGAAAAGAAGAAGGTGGCCTTGTCGTATCCTGGAACCGGACCTCCGATATCACCGCTGTAATAATTATTATCGAACGATTTGTAGCCGGTGCCGATCCATTGACCGGGATTATCAGACACCAGCTCAAACGAGCCGTGATAGGACTTTGTCCCGGAACTCGTGATAGTATTCACAATGCCGGATGCGACGTTGCCATACTCGGCCGGAAAACCACCGGTGAGCACGGTGACTTCCTGAATGGCGTTGTTGGAAATGTTAGCCGTGGAATTACCCGAAAGCGGATCCTGCTGTGAAAAACCGTCCACATAATAGGCGACTTCGGACGGACGGCCGCCGCGGATGTTCAACTCCGAAGAATTGATCGACTCGCGCTGGCCTCGAACCCGAATGGACGGATTCGAATTCATCTTCACCACGCCACTCTGAATCCCCACGACCTGCTCAAATCCGCGAGTCGGCAAGGCCTGGATTTCGTCCTTTCTGACGATGGCGATGTTGCTGGTTTTGTCCTTGACGACCAGCGGCCGTTCGGCCTGCACCTGAATCGTCTTGCCCAGCTCGGTGGCCTGAGATGTCAGCGTCCGGTTCTGGTAGCTGGTTAGATCGGCTGAAACCTCCACCCCCGACACCTCGAGGGACGCGAATCCGACCGAGGTGAGTTTCAACGTATAGGTTCCCACCGGTACGTTGACGATGTTGTAGACGCCGTTGGCGTCGGTGATGGCTCCCATACTGGTGCCGACCACCGAAACCGAGACGCCCACGAGCGGTTCTTTGGTTTGTGCATCCGTGATCACGCCGGATATTTTTCCGACGACGGCGCCGAACGATGATCCGGCAACCAGGATACACAACGCGACAAACACCACTAGACGTTTGTGTTGCATGTTTCTTCCCTCGTGTTATATGTAGCTAGGAATTCTGACGAATAATCTGACGAAAATGTTGCATGCGCGGCGTCTCCCAAGACACATTCCTCCTATGGAGCGGATACCATCCCTGTATCGGCACTTCTGTCTTAACCTGTAGTCAAATGGCCTGTTAAAGACCGGCAAGTCAATATAAAAATAATTCCGCAGGCCCACTTCTCCTTCTGCCCCAACCAATTAGATCAACCAGACGCGGCATGTGCCTCACACCGCATACTAAGCCGCTTGTGACCGAAGCCACAAGCTTGGCAGTCGCTACCGCAGGTTTCCGGTCACACGCCGGGTCACCGCGTGGACTGTTTGGGCGCACCGGCGGGCCAGTCCGATCCAGCCATACCGTGACACTCGACACCACGGTAAAATGAGCGGTACGCCGCCATACTTTGTCTTGTATTCTCCCCCGCCGCCCATATCACAGGCCGTCACACCCCGTTCTTTCCAGTACCGCATGGCAAACCACTGAACTGGTTCATTCGGCTGGAAGATTTGATACCGGCGCCAACTCGCGCCGCCCCAGAAATACATCGTACCGTTGAACGCCGGATAGATTCCGGTGGCGATACACTCGCCTTCTGAGTTGCGCGCCCGCACCAACAGCAAACGTCCTGTGGGGAGAAGGTGCTTCATGAGCATTTGCACCCGGCTTATTGCGAAGGTCGGCTTGAGTCCCTGTTTGGCAAATACATCAGTCAGTTGAGCAAAGAAGTCTTCGGCAAACTGTGGGTCGGTTGCGGCCTCGACCACAACACCAGATTTTTCAGCTTTCCTAATACTGGTTCGGCAGGAACCTTTCATGCCGGCGAAAATCTCATCTTCAGATAGCGCCAGGTCGATCTCGAAATTGTTGAACAACCGATGCGACCAGCCAAGCGACTTGATTTGATCGACCGTGAGCCGGCGGTCCATAAACTCGACGTGCCAGCACCCCAGTTCCTTAAAGGCAAACCTCGCCAGTGGGGGCAGGAAAGCAACACGATCCATCGAGGGCTCAAGATTGAAACCGAGATACGAGGTTGTCCAGCCGGGAAAGGGAGCGCCGAGAATCCTGAGACCACCTTTGCGGATAATCAGGCCGGTAAAATATCCAGCCACCTGATTGTCCAGACGGATCTCCAGCACACAGATCGTTCCGTTCTGGGTTTCGGCAACAAAATCGAGCCACGGTTTGGTCTGAAAGATCGTCCGGTCGCCAAATCGATCGAGCCGATCCCAGTCGATTGTCGCGAGCCGTTCAAATGAAATACCCATTACCGGGGAAAGTCCGTGGTGAGTGGCCCAAAATCAAGAGAATTAGGGCCGACCAGACAAGAGTTTGTGCCCAAGCCACCTTCGTTCAAGTGCGGTCCGCTCCCGGTTGGTGATCACATGCCGGCTATTTTGCTCCGCCAACCGGTCCAAAAGCGTCGACACCGGCACGTACCAGCCGCCTTTCCGGGCCAGCCGCTCCATTAATTGCTTAAACCTGGGATTCAGTTTCCCCTGGTTCACAAAACCGCAGGCGAAATGCGCATACATGATGCATGCGCCGCCTTCCGATTCCAATTTGTCCTGATTTTTCTCCGAAAGGGATTGATTGAAGGCCCCGGCTTCGGACCCCTCCGACGACGCAAACCAGTAATTCACGTATGGCCGCAGGGAGTCGTGGTATGGCATGAATGGACAGGCCGCGAGAGTATTGATATTGTTGAACACGAAACTCCGGCAATAGCGAATCTTCTCCTTGCAGAGGTCCCCCCAAAACAACGGATCATTCTCGACATGTCCGCGATACCGGCCCGCATACCTGAATCCCGTGGCGAGATTGTACACAAACCGATTCAAACCACCGAGCCGGGATGTCCCCCAGTAGACATTCTCCTGATTATCGGAATGATTGGCCATAGCCGCCGGCGGCCGACCAAACAATTGTTCAAACCGATCGAGCGCGCGCAAAGTGTCTTTCCGGACAGAGGTGTGCCAAGTGGCCGTATGGTACCCGATCTCAAACCCTTGCCCACGCAGTCCAAGTAACCATTCCAAATACGCCGGATATTCGCAGGTCTGGCCAGGACAACTCCCCGGCTGAGTTCCTTCGAGCGGCCAGACCGACTTGGTGGTCCGAAATCCCAGATCGGCCAAAAGCCGATATACTTCGCCCACGTTGTCAAGCGTGGCAAAGTCGGTGTCGTCGAATACGGTAAAGGCGAACCGCTTTCCGCCCGGCCAGTCAGTAATCACAGCCACAACACCCTGTTACCGCACCGGTATCCAGTACGATAGTTTGAACGCCAGATAATCCGAACCCGACGCGCCAAAGGCATCGCCGAGCGATGACAACCGCACTTGCCTGCCCGGCTCGCGAGTTTCCCCCCGATTCCGTTGCCAGACCAGGTACATCGTACTTCCGCGCGCGAACTCCCAGCGAAGAACCATATTGGACCGAAACGAGCGGTCTCCGTAATTCCGATCACCGAGCGAAAATGAATAACTGCCATCCGTAATAATCGCGCCGTCGGGTTGCCATGTGATTGTTGTGCCGTCGGTGCCGTACCTTCTCAGGGTGCTCGACCGGGCGGCCGACAGTTCCCCGAGATCGGAATACTTGCCTGCCGCCGCAAACGGCTCGACATACATTTCAAGCGACAATGTCGGTGAAAAGAAATAATTCGCTCTCATGCCCAACCGCACTTCACTTGCGCGCAGAGTGGCAAAGATATACCGGTCACCGAAGGTCGCCGCGCCGCCGCTGGTATCCTTACTATACCAGGATTGAGGGTCACGAAACACCTGCCATTGCGGCGAGATAGACAGTGAGACACGACTTCCGATCCGCCGCGAGTACGACAGCGACACACTGTAGAACCAGCCCCCCTCTTCGGTCCAATCGTATTCCATCCCTGTGCCGTACTGCGTGCTACGACCGTATGGACTGTTGGCGCTGAGCCACACCCATTGAGTTCCCAGCTTTCGCATGAGGGGACCGCCGCGGGTCATATCATCGCTCAACGTCGATGGGCGCTTTGCCCATTTCAAATTCAATGAAGAGAAATTCTTAAACGTCATGCTACCGTACAGATCAAATTCCCGTCCGGTATTGATGCCGCCAAAATTCCAGTCCCCCTCCCAGTCAAACTCCACTGCATAGCTGTGAAACAGCCGGCCGGGAGTGGTCTCGCGGTAGGTGACATGTCCCCAGTGGCTGATATCGTCGGCCGACCCGAGAATGCCGGCGTCGTTCAATTCGAAATCCGGCGATTCCAAATTAGCCCCACCTCCCCAGAGCCAGTGTTTTCCTGACCTCTTGCCGCCGCGCACCTGTGCGGTGAATCCGGTCATCGCCATGCGAGTCGAGTCGATCCGAACGTAGCTCTGTGCGTCGGGGCGTTGAAAATAGTGAGCCGATGCTTCCTGAGTGCTCAGCATGGCCGCCGTGTCGCCCCGCACGTGGCTGAATCCGGCGTATCCCACGATATCGTACGCCCCCTGATCAAATCGAATATTCCAGTCAAAATTCCCCGTGACCGCCTGACTGCGCAGAATCTGTCTGAGATCGGCCGTGGAGAAAAAGTCCTGCCTCATTCCCGTGAGCAAGAGGCCAATAGTTGAGCCGTTCCTGCCGAATTCCCTTCTCGTTGCCGCCAGACCGTACACGGTGGGCGGTTCAATCACCGTCTTGAATGTTGACTTCGTCGCCGAATCATAACTGGTGGCCTGTTCGCGCCCGGTCAGGGCCGCCAAAATACTCAGCGATGTCTTAGGATTCAACCGTCCCGAAACTTTGGCGGCTCCCAATATGGTGCTGTTCTCCGGCGCCTTGACAAAATCGCCGGAGGCGCTACCGTGGGGGGGGCCGCCGATACGCCGCGAGTAGAAGTACCACGGCCCTTCGGGATGAAGCAAATCGTT